>CAZZIY010000166.1:0-5007 GCA_964654525.1 uncultured Vampirovibrionales bacterium
CTGGATACGCCAAACAGATGGCCAATTTCTTCGAGCGTTCGTTTATTGCCGTCTTTTAAGCCAAAGCGCAGCTCCAGTACGTCTTTTTCGCGTGGACGCAATGTTTGCAGCACTTTTTCAATTTCTTCTGTCAGGTTTTCTTGCGATACCCGGCTATCTGGTGATTCTGTGGATTCATCTACCAAGAAATCTCCAATTTTGGAGGTTTCATCCTTGGTGTACAGCGGGGTTTCCAAGCTAATTGTAGACTGCGTGGCCTTTAAGGCCAGACGTAACTTGGAAAGCGAGATGCCCATTTTCCCAGCCAGCTCTTCTTTGGTAGGGGCGCGGCCCAGTTCAACTGAAAGATCGCGGGTGACTTTTTTGAGCCGACCAATGGTTTCAATCATGTGCACCGGCAAACGGATGGTTCGTGACTTATCCGCAATGCCGCGTGTGATGGATTGCTGAATCCACCAAGTGGCATAAGTAGAGAATTTAAACCCACGTTTGTAATCAAATTTTTCTGCAGCGCGAATAAGGCCCAAATTCCCTTCCTGAATGAGATCGAGGAAGGACAGCCCGCGTCCAATGTATTTTTTGGCAATGCTCACCACCAATCTAAGATTGGCTTGAACCAACTGTTGCTTGGCTTTTTCATCCCCTTCGGCAATTCGGCGGGCCAAATCAATCTCTTCTTGCGTGGTCAACAGACGAACCCGGCCGATTTGTTGCAGGTAGAGTTTCACAGAATCATCGGATGAGCCCCGTTCAAAGGAGACATCTAGTTCTTGTGAGTCCTCCTCCTCCTCAGTAAACTCTACGCGCTCAGTGGCGTCATGGAGCACGGGATACTCTTCGTCCAGTCCGAGCTCTTGGCCCAAATCTTGAGACGGCGGGGACCCTTCATTGTCATATGAAGAGGAGCCATTAAATTTTCCGCGTTTAGCCGTTGGCATCAGAATGGAATCTCATCAGGGTGGGGCGTTCAATAAGTTTGTGAGTAGATGCGTTTGAACGTAAAATATCCTCTCTCGAGCAAACTCTCATCTTTTGAAGCAAGATTTTGAAGCAAGATAAGAGTTCGAGTCTTCATTATATAACGCATCCAAAGTGGGTTCAGCAATGATTACGGTCCAACCAGACTAAGATTGCGTTGTGCAGCCTGTAAATTCTCTTGAACCCCTTGGGGTGGATTGGGGCTTCGCTCGACTTGTTCTAAAAGCTGGATAGCCTCTGTAAATGCCTGTTTTGCATCAGCAGAACGACGCTGGTTTCCCCATTCGGCGCCCTGATTAATCAGGTGCACACTGAGATTGTATTTGGCTCGGGTGTAATTGGGGTCTACAGTCAACGCTTTTCGGTAGTAACTGATTGCCAGATCATTTTGCTTCAGCTTACTATAAGCCACGCCAATGTTATACAGTAAGTCAGGACTATTGGGCTTGAGTTTAAGTGCGTTTTGATAGTTTACAATTGCGCTTTGCAGGTCAGAACTGCCTGCCTTTTTTTCTGCCTGCTTTAAATTGTCGTAAAATTGCGAAGCTTGGGCCGTAGAACCCACCGTATTATTAGTGACATCGGCCTGAATTTTATATAGTAAGGCGACTGTTTTTTTGTCTCGTGCCGTTGGCACACCTGATTGCGCCGGATTCATCATGTAATACATAATGTCGCCCTCGTAAGGACTGTGTCCTTGAAGACCGAGAGCATGTCCAATTTCGTGCGTGGCAATTTGCTTGATTTCAGAAGCATTTAGCACAGGTCCATTGGGATCAATATGAGTTGCTATAGTCACATCTGATCGAACAATGGTATCTCCCATCGACTCAAAGGGATTTTCACCTACCTTGCCATGATTAAAATTACGCTGCCAGCGGATTTTAATGTTGGCCTGACCCGGATTTTGTACCTGTTTAAAACGAATCTTATAGCTTGTAGCAGCCTCCCACTCTCGAATTCCGTTGTAAACAGAGGCTTGCATATCTTGAGACCACCCGTCAACCCCTGCCCCAGAACCTACATAGACCAGCAAGGGCATTTTGGCCATATCCCAATGGACAATTTTTCCCGCATTGATCGTGCTTCCCAGATAATTATCACCCGTTTTTTTAAGCACACCAGCAATTTGATTGGCTTTAGCCTCATTTCCTTGGCTGGACATCATTGCACGAGAGACGATCCCCATATTTTTATAAGCTTTTTGCCCTAGGGGAGAGGCTAAAGGGGTAAGTTTTAAAACAGCTTCAAAGGCTGATTTGGCCTGTGGCAGCTGCAAGTTCTGAGCATAAGCAAGGCCAAGGGCAAAAAAGACTTCAGGATTGCTTGGATCTTGACGGCTAGCAATAGTTAGCTTTTGGACAGCCTGAGAATAATTTTGCTGACGGTAAAAAAACTTACCTTCATCAAAAGCACTGCTCCAGCTCTGAGGAACACAGAGTATAATCAGACCCAAAGCAATAAACAAAGGCCTTAGAGGAACTAACAAACAGCGAAAATCTTTTCTCATCAGATTTAATTTTACATTAGTTACATAGGGTGTCTGACACTGTCTTCGACGCTTTTTCCTAAATCTGAAACACTTTTTTGAGAATCCCACAAAAGCATTTAGTCAATTATTGCGCCGATGAGATCGATTGCTGAAACTCTTCAATAGAGGCCAGTTCCTCAGAGAGCAGCTCTAATAATCCACGACAAGACTCTTCATCCAGTTGAAAATAATCCCAGATCGAAGCAGTGAAGTATTCTGGACGAAAAATCTGAACAGGGTCAGCCAGTTTAAAGCGGGCCAACTCATTGGCCAGTCCTACTACGTAGACCAAAGGCTTTGCAGATTGCGCTAGTTCGGGCTGATGATGGAACTGAATGGCTTCAGTGATTGTGAGTGGGAGTTTCCACTTGTTGGCAAGATGGCTTCCAATCAGGGCATGATCCGTCCCCATCAAGCTGGATTCCAGTTGAATAAACGCTGGCCCGTGGGGTTGAGTGATGCCGTGTTTTTTGGCACTTGTTAGAACTTCTGGATACGAGGACTTGAAATACACGTCCAGCACGATTTTCCCAATATCATGCAGCATCCCTGCGCTGAAAGCGTCTTCGGTTCCTGGCACTCGAAATTGTTTGGCGACAACCCGCGCCGCGATGGCAGTGGCCATACAGTGCTCCCAGAACGCCACATGATTGAGCCCTTGGATCTCTTTTTGCCCCTCAAACAATTGAAAAATACTGGCACTTAAGACCAAACCTCGGACAGTGTTGAAGCCTAAAATCATAATCCCGTGCTGGATAGAGCTAATCTGCCTTTGGAATCCGTACGCAGAGGAATTCACCATCCGCAAAACCTTGGAAGCCAGACCTGGGTCGTAAGAAATCAGCCTGGCAATCTCTGAGGCCGGGGTGTTGGGATGACTCATTAAATCCACAATACGGTTGACGACATCCGGTAATGAGGGAATGTCGCGAATCCGGTTCAAAATGCTGACTTGGCTCACATGCTTATTTTAATACAGCCTCAAGATAATGCAGCACTTGAAAACACCGCATCCAGAACAGTCAGTTTCAACAAGGTTAATATTTGAAATCGATTTAATGGCTTACAGCATACGGTTGTATCGTACTTTTCAAGGCGCTGCATAATCGATTTGGAGCTGTCCACATTGTGTAAGCAAGAACCTGGCAACATCGTGATAATCTGTTTCACACAGGGTAAGTCCTGCCACAATCCCAAGGATTGCCAGTACCCACTGACAGGCTCCAAGGGGGTATCTAGAAAAATAATCCCGGGCTTAAAAGCCTGGACAGCACTGGCCATTTGTTCAAAAACCCGAACAGGATGTATTCGAGACATGGGAATTCCAAGCCCGTTTAAAATACTCATTAAACGCTTTAACTGCCGCTCATCCGGCTCGTACACCACGATATGGTGAGGACAATGTCTCAGAGGACTGGGCCCCCCGTGATGAAAGGGGATCGACATGCCTGGTTCTGGATTTTTAGCTGGAACAGCTTTGACGATGGGCGGTTTATCTGGACTCTGCTGAGTTGCGGTTCCTTCTTTGATTACGTCCAATTCCCAGAGCGCGTTGCTTGTCAGCTGTTCGCTTCCAGAGGCAGACTCTTCTTTGATAATAAATTGGGTGGGCTGTACACCAAAACGAAGAAGTTTGGCAAGCTGTAAGGGCTCTACACGAGTTCCTGCCCGCAGTAACAAAGCACCATTGCGTCCGGCGGTATAAATATCCTCTTTTGCCTCTAGCACATAGCCATCTTGCAACATACTGGCGACTTGAGCGCCGAGATGCTGCTGAGCATCGTTATACCGGGCATCGTGAGCAAACGTTGCACCGTGTGGCTGATGTTGTGGTGGACGGTAACTAGACATCGGCGGCAATCCTAAATCCTTTTAGTGTGCCTAAAGAGAACAAATTAGATTTGTCAAAGAATATTGCTAACAATCACTCATTTGTTCGTTGATACAAAGGTATCGACCGCGGCACAAGAAGGTTAACTGATATACGAAAGAAATCCTTCTTTCGGAGGAGAGAGAATCTCGTCCTAAGTATTTAAAAACACACACTTAGGCAAAAATGCGCTGGTAAAAAACGTTGGCATTTTATACTGTCAGGACAGCTTATTATTTAGAGGCACTGTTATTGGCCGCAAGTTGAGCATTCAAGTTTGTAATAGCGGTGCCTTGTGCCTGGTATTGGCTAATTAGCTTCTCTTGTGCAGCAAAACGAGCTCTTAGAGAAGCCTCTTTTTTAGCCAATAAATCATTTCCACGTTTCACAGCAGTATCAATTTGTTTAATTCTGGCATTTACAGTATCTGTATGGTTTTGAAATAACCCTTTTTTGGAGTTATCGGCATCGATGGCCAAGGTCCCACTCACATAGGTCTGCAATTGGGTTAATATGCCGTTGGGTCCCGTCAAGGCTGCCTGCACATCAGTGGGATTGGCAGCAATAGCAGCATCAAACTTTGCACTATCAAAAACCAAATCCGTGGTGGCCCCGACAGAAGAACCAA
>CAZZIY010000167.1:0-4997 GCA_964654525.1 uncultured Vampirovibrionales bacterium
GCTGGCGCAGGGAGCGGACGAAAAGGACCCAGGGTGGCTAAAAGTGACGGACCAGGGCTTGAAGTGCTGCAGAAATACGCCAAAGAAATTGGAAAATTAATGCACCAGGTCAGAGGCGCGGAAGATATTTCCATTGATTACATCCAAGGCCAACCGCAATATCAAATACAGGTTAATCGCCTTGAAGCCAATCGCTACGGAATAAATGTGAATGATATTACCCGTGTGATTGAAACTGGTATTGGCGGAAAAGTAGCAACACAATTACTTGAAGGCGAGAAGCGTTTTGATGTGTTGGTACGTTTTCAAAAAACCTACCGTGCCTCTCAAGCATCATTAGAGGGGATGATGATAGCGACACCTACTGGGATCAAAATACCTCTATCAGAAGTGGCACAACTAGTCCAAGCCACAGGGGCTACATTTATTCCACGTTCTGATAATTCTCGCGTCATCACTGTCAAGGCAGCCGCTCGAGGACGCGATCTAGGAGGAACCGTTCAAGATGCAGAAAAACTGGTTCAACACCACATCCATCTGCCAGAAGGTTACCGCATCGTCTGGAGCGGTCAGTATCAAAATCAACAGGAAGCTAACCGTGGACTTTTACTCGCCATTCCCGTCACCTTGTTTGGCATCTTTATATTGCTCTTTATTTTATTTAAAAACCCCATCGAAGCTATTTTAGGCATGGTTCCAATCCCACTGACGTTGATTGGGGGAGTCAGCGCTTTGGCAATCACCCATACTTACTTCTCTGCCTCAGCTGGTGTGGCCTTGATAGCGGCCATGGGCGTTTCTGTTCAGAACGGGGTGGTCCTGCTTGCCTACATGAAATCCCTAAAACGTTTTTACTCAAACACAACACGCATTGCGGTAAAAGCAGCGATGACAAAATTATCACCCGTCTTAATGGTGGGCTCTTTGGCTATTTTAGGGCTTATTCCTGCAGCCCTGTCTAACGGAATTGGTTCTCAAAGCCAAAAGCCTTTTGCCATTGCCATTATTGGCGGCTTATTTAGTTCCACGTTATTAACCCCACTCGTACTTCCGGTTCTATTTGTTCTGCGCAATAAAATTCGGTTCCGCGAATTATCTTTCAGTAAAATTCTTACTTATCAAAAGTTACTCAAGAAGAGAGTCTGAGCCAATGATACGAATAACAAACAAATTTGATCGACACGTGCTAACGCAACTGGGTACTTTTCTATTTTCAGTGCTTTACTTATGCGGTTGTGAACAACATCCAACTATTCCGATAGTTCCCTCAGAGTCGCATTTAGCCCCACGGCCAGCGCCCAGTATTACTTTAACAGCAGCACAAGAGGCCAAATTCTCCTTAACAACCAAAAAAATAATTCAGCAAGAACTGGATGAGGTCGTTGAAACCACCGGCCAAGTTCAAGCCACAGTTGATAATGTTGCCCACGTCTTCAGTCCAGTCACAGGACCAATGATCTCCGTTTCCGCTCAACTCAATCAACAGGTTTCAAAAGGGACACTTCTCGGTCGTCTCAAGTCCGATGATGTGGGACAACTGCAAGTTCAATTGCTGCAAGATTTGGCTCAAAATACGGCAGAACTCCGGCAAGCAGAAGCGCAAACCGTTCTCTCAAAAGCCAATTATGACCGTGAACGCATTTTGTACGAGCAGAGAGTATCCCCTCGGGTTGATTTTGAAACAGCGCGGGCACAGTATCAAAAAGATCAAATTACGGTTCATGCGTTGGCAGAAAAAAAGCGACATACTATTGCCAATATGACATCTCGCCTCATGCTTTATAATGTCCCGACATCCACAGTCAATCAAGTTTTGGCCACCCAACGGATTCTTCCCTTTATCAATCTATACGCCCCTAAGAGTGGGATAGTGATAAAACGCGATATTAATGTTGGAGAGATTGCACAACCAGACAAAGAATTGTTTGTGGTAGCCGATCTCGATAAAGTTTGGCTGGTAGGAGAGGTTTACGAAAAATTTGTTGAAAATATTAAAATTGGCCAGCCCGTTCACATCACGTTTGACGGGATTGAGGGTAAAGTCTTTGAAGGCCATGTTAGTACGATGGACGCCATTCTCGATGCGCAAACTCGGACATTGCAGGTGCGCGTGCTAGCAGATAACCGCGATCATGTGCTGAAACCCAATATGTTTGCTAGGCTTCAAATCAAAACCGGGCAGCGCAAAGTGCTTGCAATCCCGACCACAGCCATTCAAAAATCTGGCGATGCCAGTTTTGTCTATGTTTTAACCAAACCCCATACTTATGAAGAACGAAAAATTAAAGAAGGAATGCGAAGCAACGGCTTCACAGAGGTTTCAGAAGGCTTATTAGCCAATGAACAAATCTTGGTGAACGGAACCTTATCACTGCGGGGTGAATTTATGAAACAGCAAAATGCCGGTCAGTTATAAAAGCGTTACCAGTCTTATTACCAACCCTGATTGAGTGCCTGGGATAAAAAGGGTTGGACAATAATCAGCACAATAATAATGATTTCTAATATGGCCTCGTAATAAAACGAACGAAATTCAATCAATTTTTCTTGCCATTCTTCAAACACGTCATAGAACATATCGAGACGGTCAAAAACCTTTTCAGCGTAGTCTTCGAGATCCAGCTCATCATTATAGAGACGGTGATATAGCAATCGTAACTCAGTATTCTCAGAGGTTAGTAACGTCCCATTCAATTGGGGGTTAGCCAACAAAGTGTCCAATTGCCTTAATTGAAACAATTGTAATGAGATTCGGGGTAACTCTTTTAAAGCAGCAGGTTTAACCCCATTTTTCTCAAAATCCATCACTTGTTTCATTTCTTTTTCTACGGAATTAAGCGCTTGATTGACTAAGCGCAGAAGTCGGTAAAACAGCCAAAGTGTTTTGGCAACAAGCAATAGCTCTTTCGCCTGAGAAATAGCTCTATTATTGGCAATATTATCAGGTGATTTATGTTGACAAACAACCAACCCCAAGCCATCGTGCCAGTATAAAACACCTTGCCTTAATGTCACCCGAAATCCCTCTTGGACCAGTCTGCTCAACACAGGATGGGTCAGGCATTCATCAATACTTTCGCTTAGAGCAAAGCACAGAGGTGCTTCTTCAGTCCCCATCAAAGAGACCTCTAGCATCGAAAACGCCGCTTGATTATCTGCATAACCTGGCCATTGTTGGTCTGCAGTGATAAGTTCTATTTCGTTACCCTGAAGAGTGACTGATGACGTCATCCGTTTATACCGCTCCTTAATTGAGTGCTTCGACAAAATCGTGAGCGATCAACGTTCGAATGTCCTTGGTGAGAGTAAAGAGTTTTCGGTGAGTTAAGCCGTCGTAAAATTCAAACATCAGTGCTTGCTCGCCAAGTTCAAATCGATCTGCCAGCTGATTATCAATCCATTCGGGCGTCAAGTCAGCCACGGGAAGACTATTATCATGACAGAGAATAAACCCCCAGTCAGAAATGAACGAAGGGACAAAGCAGGCATACGGTTCAGCATACTGAAAAACAGGTGAAATTTCTCGGTATACACTGGCAAAGGACTCGAATTCACCGGCATTAAATTCGGAGGCTTGAACCACCAGGATACCACCAGGATTGAGTCTGGCTTTAAGTTCCTGGAAAAACGCTTTACTATAAAGCCCTTCCACAATGGCGTGTTGCTCATTGCTACCAAACTCATCGATCAGATCCATCACGATCACGTCATACCGGTTTTGCGATTCTTTCACAAAGCGTTCAGCATCCATAAAATAGGTTTGCAGACGAGGGTCAGAAAAAGCACCCGCAGACCAGGTTGGAAGATGTTTTTGGCACAAGTCAATCAGATCAGGATCAATGTCCACCATATCTACCTTGAGAACACTTCTGTGTTTTAAGGCTTCTCTGGCAGAGGCCCCTTCGCCCCCCCCGAGTATTAATACAGACTGTGGATTAGGATGGGCCACAAGCGCTGGTTGTAGAAGGGCCTCATGATAAATATACTCATCCCATTCAGCTGATTGAACCGCTCCGTCTAAGATCAGCATTAAGCCGTAAGACTCTGTATCCACAATTTGAACATGTTGAAAGGGGGTTTGCTCATCTACAAGGTGATTTTTGACACCAAACGTACAGGAGTCTGGTCCAAAGGCCTCTTGAATAAAAAGCCGGTCTTGTGTTGCTGGCATCGAAAAATCCATCATGTGCTCCTGTTT
This sequence comes from uncultured Vampirovibrionales bacterium, assembly GCA_964654525.1. Taxonomy (GTDB): domain Bacteria; phylum Cyanobacteriota; class Vampirovibrionia; order Vampirovibrionales; family Vampirovibrionaceae; genus JAIEMW01. The sequence continues at coordinate 4,199 of CAZZIY010000167.1, forward strand.
ATTGGCTCCTGTATACATCTTCTCAAGAACTACCCTACTACAGTCAGACCAGTTTGAATATTAGTTAAACGACTAGTCATTTTAATGTCAGGCCCCTATCTGAGGGTTTTAGGCCACTGAGCTCAAAACAAGTGTGAAGGCCAATCGCGGCACTATCAAGCAAGATTTGCGCAGTGAGGCAAGCTCAGAACGTGATCAGCGCTTAATGTTTCTTATTATTGGGCTTTTACAACTTTTCCAATGGGTATTTATTTTTTAAGCAGCGCGTTTTTGCTAGCCGTGCGTCATGATTCACCCCAGAAAACACGCGGTTCACTAATCTAAAACATAAACACTGTTTGGATCAGCACCTATTTCCTTAATAAAATTGTGTTCTCCCCAAATCACAATGACTAAATCACAATCAATGGATAAATAGATATCAGATTGCGTTTTCTCGTACTCTTTATGCAGCATGTCCGTGTTATGATGCGTCTATAAAAGCCTGTCGGGGTGTCGGTTAAACCGACTGAGATTACTGTTAATCACAGTAAGACCCGTTGAACCTGAACTGGATCATGCCAGCGGAGGGAATCAGATCTATGCACTTGTTTCAATGCACTTGTTTGAAAAAATTTTTTTGTAGGCACCTACCCGGTTATACCCTGTAGGTGCCTATTTTATATTAATTTTTTACTGTCAACCGCCTAAAAGGAGTCCCACTGATGAGGCTTGATTTGTTTTTATATTTTAGTATTTTTCATTTCATTGGTTTATTTCGTATGATTATTTATGTTGTTTGATTTTTCCTTTTTTTTGC
>CAZZIY010000168.1:0-4988 GCA_964654525.1 uncultured Vampirovibrionales bacterium
AGTTCAATAGTGATCAGCGTAATGAGAGAAAGCACCAGAATCATCGCGGTGCCCGGCTTGGCTGGTCCTAAAAATAGCGTAGAACCAAATATCATCGAATGTTTTCCTGATTGGCTTACAAAAATGGCTTACAAGAGGACTGCGGGGAGCGAGATCGCATAGACTTGAGATTGGGTTAAATCCATCAGATATAGGATGTTATCGCGGTCATTATAGCGAATGAGATATTGATAAGTCGCTGTGGTAGGGCTTAAATTCGCCAAATTGAGGTTATACGATGCTTTAAGTGCAATGGTGTTGGTGCCAGGTTTTGTATAGGCAACGTATAATTTTACAGCTGTATAGGCAACACCAGCGGGTTGTGAGGCATCCAGGATAATTAAATCCCCCGTTCTGCTGTTGACGGTGATACTGGTGGGGTTTGAAGGGACAGATGAGAGGGTGTTGAGATCATAAAGCGTAGCGGGAGTCCCAGTGCAAGCTTTCAGTAACCCGTTGCAGGTGCGGTCTTCTATTTTGTATACGTACTTTTTACTGGTTTGCAAACCGTAAAGCGCGGTACCACTTTTATCAAGTGCAATATCGTCTGGTGCGGCAGAAAAATAGGTTGCACTGGTATCATCGATTGAACTGACAAGGGAATAATACCCATTGACGCGGTTGTACCGCCAACGTTCAAAGATTTGAGAGGATCTGCTGGATGTGTATAAGTCTCCGTTTACATCTTGCTGCACCCGGTAGGATGAATATGTTGGGGTTTTCATTCGACCCGGAGTGTTAGTGGGACTGCCGGTAGAGCTGAGCTTATAAACTGTCCGAACAATAGGGTCGGCCCATGCGTAATACGGTGATGTATTATTAATCCCGAAAAAGATTCGGCTAATCCCGGCTATTGGATCATAACTGGCAGCAATCGCATTGTTGTTTCCAATATTACTGCTAGAGCGGATGGTATAAGCACCTTCGCCCGATTTCCAGGTCATCAACTTTGTGGTGTCTGCAAAGTAAACCCGCCCAGAGTTATCCGAGAAAAAGTAGGCCATGGGCGTCCCACTACTTGTCAGCAAGGTAGATACCCCGCTGGTTGGGTTGTAGGTATAAAATTTGTTGCTGTTGTTAAAGAATAAGTTACCGGAATAGGGGTCAACGTATAATTTTCCTTTGGGCGTGCCGGTATATAGCGTGGATGCATTGGCGTTGGGCACAGCCACAGCGCCGTTCCAAATATATAATTTGGTGGCATCGGCAAAATACACCCGACCGTTCCCGTCTCCGGCGAGCATTGGCGAGGAGAAAGGCCCACCTACACCCCCAAGTTTGTACTGAGTGCCGCTGCCGTCCTCTTTCACTGCATAAACATAAGCAGCGCTCATCATATATACCCAGCCACTGTTATCGTTGAGAATGTAAGTGGGTGTATCACCCGTATTGACCAATGTGCTGAGGCCACTACCCGTGTTGTAGACCCTCATCCCCAAGTTCGTCAGGCCGTAATATAAATAGCCATTGTTGTAGACCAGGTTAGAGCTAATGGCATTGGTATTGTTGGTTTCAAGTGTTGAGAGCGCATTATTACCACGAAGCTTCCAACGGAACACTTTGTTATACGGAGAGCCACTGTCTTTTCGGCTAATAAAATAAACACTATCACCCCCGTCTGCGGCATCACTGGCAATACCAATGCCCCCGGCTCCAGCATTGTTGTAACCTGGAGAAAACTGCCCAGCAACATCTGCTTGGGTGGAGGGATTGGTTAAAGTGGTGTTGAGTGCGTACAGCCGATTGGAATTATTACCGGCAAAATAAGCCCAGCCTGCACTGTCCATCAGTGCCTGTCTGGGAGCCGTCATGTCTTCGCCCAAACCAGCGTAGTCTTTTCGCCCATTGGTTTCATCCCAGGTGTGGATGTAGCCAGTTTTATCCATAAAAACAGCCACGTTGTTGGGAGAAATTAGCAAAGAGCTGGATTCTCCCGGCCCATCCCCATTAGAACCGCTATAAATAGTTGAAAGCCCCGTACTGCTAGCCCAGGTGTACATTTTTTTACCACTAGAACTTCCAAAAAAGATTCTACCATCAGGCCGAATAGCAGTGGCATTTTGTCCTATAAGTGAGGAATCTGTTGATGTAGCAATGGTGGTCAGGCCAACACTGGTATCAGGGTAACCTGTTGTGCTGGAAAGTTCAAACAAGCTGCGACCGTCGGCGCCCAGAAAGAAGGAGCCATCATCTTTGGCGGTAGAAATACTATTGAAAATGCTAGAAGCAAACGTAAACAACTGGGTGGCCTCCAAGCCTAAGCGGGTATTAGACCTGAGCCTGCTGCCAATGGGCAAAGTGAGATTGCCAATGGAAATTGACTTGGGGGTGTTTGACAGTGTGAAGGTCCAGTTGCTAATTTTAAAGATCATTGCGTTACTCGGGCTGCTGAGCGTGCAATTGGAGGCGATGCAATACTGGAATTGGGTATTGGTAGGCAGCAGAAGATCAATACTGTCAGCAGTTGCATAGGGGCTCACATTGGTCCAGGTGCTGGTGCTATCATTGTAATTAAGCTTTTCAAGATATTGGAATCCACCAACAGGCGGTGTGGTTAATTGATACCCTCGTTTTACGGTTGTCTCCTGCATGGGATCGTAATAGACAAAATAGAGGTGGGTTGAGTCTGAGGTGGGCAGAATGGTTTGGGTGTTTGAGAGTTCTGTAATCAGCTGATTCATAAAGTAGGTGGCGTTGTGGGTGAGTTGGAGATTTTGACGAGAACTCAGCAGTTGGTTGTTAAACCAGGTAGAGGAAAGAAACATCAGAGGAATCAACACAACGCCCATCAGGGTAAGGGCAAGCAGTGCCTCAATTAAGCCTGTGCCAGGCTTATTTAAATCCAAGCCAGATTGATTATCTATTTGCTGGTCGCTTATTTGGTTGTCCTGAGGAATCACTGCCACAGTTGTTTCCTAAATCTCATATTTTTTTATGATCTAGCCGAACGCTGTCTAACCGCCAAACCTAAAATTATTTACGTCCATTTTAGTATATTCGTTTTAGTATACTCAGCACATGCGAGAACAAACATCCCCGTTACAGAGGGTATCGACAGAAAGAGAGTCTTCCTGTAAATCTCCGTCTCTCACTGTAACAACATGTAAAAAGTGCACACGATAGTCAGTTGATATATGCCTGAAGAAGATAACCGCCGTCACCCAGATCCCGAAAACCCGTTCAATCTCACTCAATTTATCAAGCAAAAGGCCCTGGCACTTGGCTTTAGTCGTGTTGGTATTTTATCGGGTGAGATGATGACGAAAACTCTGGAAGAGGCTACTCTGGGGTTTGAGTCATGGTTGGCTCATGGTCATCATGCGGATATGGCCTGGATGGAAGGGCATCTAACGCTCCGAAAAGATCCTAATACTGTGCTTGAAGGGGTTCAGTCCATTGTTTGTGTTTTATTGAATTACTTCCCGGGCCGGCATCAGGAGACAGATTCCTTTAAAGTGGCAAAATATGCCCGGGGAAAAGATTATCATCTCTTGATTCGAGAAAAATTAAGAACCCTACTGAAAGAAATACAAGAGGTAGCCCCTGATGTCCAGGGAAGACCTGTTACAGATAGCGCCCCCTTGCATGAAAAGCCGTTGGCTGTTCGCTCTGGCCTCGGCTGGGTAGGGAAAAACGGAAATCTTATCTCCCCGCAACAAGGCTCCTGGTTTTTTTTGGGAGAGTTACTCCTCAGTGTTCCTTTGGAATCTGATTCTGTGAGTACGAATCAACACAATACAATACTGCAAGAAAAGACCAATCTTTGCGGCACCTGTACCCGCTGCATTGACGCGTGTCCAACAGAGGCTATTCTGACAGACGGAAGTAATATGGGTGTGATTGACGCCAATCGATGTCTCTCTTACTGGACCATCGAGTCAAAGGCAAGTGAATTCCCCGCGTACATCCAGAAAAATCTATCGGGATGGGCTTATGGATGTGATATATGCCAAGATGTCTGTCCGTGGAATATGAAATTTGAGACACTGACAACGGAGAGTGGTTTTTTGACTGAGCTAACTCCAGCTAAACTTGATCCAGATAAGATTCTCGAAATGTCTCTCGACACGTTCCAGCAGCAATTCAAAGACACGCCGATTAAACGGCTCGGTTTACCCCGGCTTCAGAGAAATATCCAAGCACTCATGCCTGAATAGAATCTATTCTGGTGCGGACGTCTCTTCTTTTGACTGCTGAGGTGACTGTTCAGGGGGAGAGTCTTGCGGGCTTAAATCTGAGGGAGCCTCTGCAGCAACAGCAGCTTTGGGTTTGCGAGGGGCTCTGGGCTTTTTTTCTACCAAGACTTCTTCAGTGACTTCTTCAGTTGTCACTTCTTCAGAAGAAGAAGCTTCCTCTGGTTTCTTTGTTTTTGGAGTTTTTGGAGCAGCTTTTTGAGCCTCCTTTAAGGCTTCTCGAGCAGCGGCCTGTTCTTTTAGCTTTTCTTCGGCCAGGCGTTGCTTTTCAATTTTCTGCTGCTCAATTTGCTCCTTCATTCCGGGCGGGAGATCATCACGTTCCTCATTCCAGCGGGGCATGTTTTTGTTTTTGCGAATCAAGCCAATGCCAACATGGACCCGCCATTCATCCATACGGAGTTGTTTGGAAATAATTTTATGGATACCAATCGGTGGAACAGGCAAATAAGGCTCATACAGCGCTTCAATGGCGGTCAGTTGGTCTGGGCTAACTGCCAACTTTCGCTTGGGATAATCTAATTTCGTCAGTTTCATTTTCTGGCGGATCAAATTGATCGCAAAGAAGACCTTACTCGGCTTCATATCCAGTTGCTGACCAATCACTTCGTGCACATCAGGGTTTGGCAGGGGAAGGGTAGTTTTGTATAGCTTTTCAATGGTTTCAATCTCTTCTCGAGAAACGAGCAGAGGTTTTGCGGGTCCTCGTCGAGGACCGCCAAAGCCGCCAGAGCGAGGACCACCAAAGCCACCCGG
>CAZZIY010000169.1:0-4984 GCA_964654525.1 uncultured Vampirovibrionales bacterium
ATATTGCCAATGCCAGTATTGAGTTTCACTCCACGTGCACAGGACGAACTACTCTAAATGAAAACCCTGTTGGCTATAATCAAAGGGCTTCGGCTGATTTTTGGAAAGGCCCCTGCTGAGTGGTCTCATGCCGCATTGTTTCAGGGTCTGCTTTTGCGTTACGGGCTAACTCTGGCCAATGAATTCCTTTGGCTGGGTGGGCCTGTTGGATGGCTGTTGGGTTTGTTGGGGTTGCCTCTGGTTTTTGCATCAGAATACTTTGGGGATCGCGTGTTAGCCCGTCCAGAATTGAAGGCTACATTACTGTCTGCCAAAAGCCCATGGCGCCGGGTATTACATATTCAGCAACTGTGGGAGTCTATTTGGGTAAAGCAATCGAGCTTTCCGTCACCGTATCAACTCAGCAGCCATATCTTGCGCGAATACAACCGACTACTCAAAGAGTTACTGCCTGATGAAGTCACGGTCTATGATGTTGGCAATAATACCCCCTATTTTTCGGCATTACGTCAGATCCGGTGGTTTTTGTCTTGTCATCCCAAGCGGGGGCTGGGACGCTGGATTCGAATGTTACTAGAATTAACTGTCAGATATCGTTCTGGACGCTTAGGGCGCCTAATCAGCTGGCTGTTCTCGTTTCGCCGAGTGCCTGTCTTGAGATGGACGGTCTGGGGTGTTTTGTTGATAAGCCATGGGTTGTTTTTTTGGACACAGCTACGCCGGATTAAAAAACAGCGGCACGCCCGCCATAATTGGTACGAACGCTGGCTTGGGGTATAAAGATGTTGCTTGAAGCAGGTTAATCTCCTAAAGAAATACCGACGCCCCGTGCAGCCCTCACCAGGTCACTGTCTGTATCCACAAAGTTATACTTATCAATCGCTTCTTTAATAGGCACCGAAACCACATGGGGTTTTCTGTATGAAACCATATGACCGTACTTGCCTTCTAGCACAAGTTCTACTGCTTTGACGCCAAATTGGGTGGCCAAAATTCGATCGTAGGCAGTCGGAGTGCCGCCGCGTTGGAGGTGTCCCAAAATTACCACGCGGGCTTCAGCGTCTAAGCGACTTTTTAACTGTGCTTGGAGTAGATGGCCAACCCCGCCCAAAATTTTGTTGCTATACCCGGCAAGATCACTGTCACGGGAAGTTTGCTCTCCCCCAACAGAGGTGGCTCCTTCAGAGATCACCACAATGGCAAACCCTCGTCCTCCGCTGATACGATCCGTTAGCTTTTGGGCCACTTTTTCAATGTTGTACGGTATTTCCGGGATAAGCGCCACATCTGCGCCCCCAGCGATTGCTGCAGAAAGACCTATCCACCCGGCATGACGGCCCATCACCTCTAAAATCATCAGGCGGTTATGACTAGCGGCTGTGGTGACCAATTTGTCTACCGCATCGGTGGCAATCTCAACAGCGGTTTGGAATCCAAAGGTCACGTCGGTCGAGGAGAGATCGTTATCAATGGTTTTGGGGACCCCCACAATATTGATACCACATGCTTCCAGCTTGTGAGCAATCGACATGGAGCCTTCACCCCCAATGCTGATCACTGCCTCTACTCCCAATTTTTTGAGTCTTTCAACCAACTCATCACTTCGGTCTACCGAAGTCCAGCTACCATCCGCGTTTTGAACTGGCCACTCAAACGGTCCTCCCCGGTTGGTGGTCTTTAAAATGGTTCCACCTCGAAAGTGAATGCCAGAGACGGCCTTATTATTGAGGAGAACAACTTCCATGGGATCCCGTAAAATGCCGTTAAAGGCTTCAATGCTACCCAAAACCTCCCAGTCTGGCTCTTGACTGGCCCGTTTGACAATGGCACGAATAACGGCGTTTAACCCTGGGCAATCGCCGCCGCCGGTCATCACCAGCATGCGCTTTTTGGAACTGGATAATGGGGTGCTCATAGGGGAAATGTCTCGCTCTCTCTTGCAGTCAAAAACCAATAATGAAAGCACGTGTGCATTTCACACGAAGTCTGCTTGTATTATAACAATCCCGTGGCCAAGGCCAAGTAATTCTTGTCCAGGTTTGGCCCTGTCTTTTAGCGGACAGAGCCCCGGCTGATGAGCATGGTATGCTGCTAGATGCTGAAATAAACTAAAATTTTATCTCTTTTTGTCTTTATCTTTTTCTCTAGGACGATTTGATGTTAAAGCAAACAGAAATGGTCGCTGTGTTGATAGGCGGCATGATGGGAACCGTCTCTCGCTGGGTGTTTTGTTCTTGGATCTCTGCCCAACCGTGGGTGATGCAAAACGGGGTGGCTTTGCCTTTGGGAACTGGCCTTGTCAACTTATTGGGATGCTTTTTACTGGGCTGTATGGCGGCCTGGGCTGAGGCGGGTCAACTGCAAGCTGTAACAAACGATACAGGCGTTCTAAGTGGACCGTCTCTGGTTGTTTGGCTTGGTGTGAGCGTGGGTTTTTTAGGTGCCTTTACCACGTTTTCAACTTGGGCACTGGAAACTGTAGAACTCATCAAGCGAGGCTGCTTAGACATCGCATTTATTAACGTAGGATCCAGTGTTATTTTGGGTTTAGTTGCTGTTTGGGCGGGGATGATGCTGACCCGCCAACTAGTGCACTAGATACGTAAACCCGTCGGCCTGCATCCGCTCAATCACGGCATCAAGTTCGCTTGTAGGGTTCACTAAGGAGAGACGGACATAGCCTTCGCCGGTTTTTCCAAAGGCAGTTCCAGGCACAGTCACAATCCCGCTGGTTTCCAGAAGCTCATCCGCAAATTTCACACAAGAAGTATATCTTGGAGGAATGGGCAACCACAGATAAAACGTGGCCCGTGGAGCTTGTAGCGCTTCTGAGGGCCAGCCTAGAGACTGGAAGCCACGAAGCATTCGGGCCTGGTTGGCCTCATAAATTTTGACCGTGTCTTTAATAAACTGGTCGCAGACCGGACTGGTGAGCGCAAAGGCCGCGGCTTTTTGCATGGCTTTGAATAAACCACTATCCACGGTGGATTTTACTTTGTTGAGGATGTCCACAGCGGCAGCATTCCCAACCGCAAAGCCAATTCTCCAGCCCGTAATTGCATAGGGTTTGCTCAGGCTGTGAAACTCAATGGCAATCTCTTTGGCGCCGGGGACTTCTAGGATACTATGGGGCGGTTCTTCCCCAGAGAATTGGAGATCGGCATAGGCAATATCGCTGATAAGAAGAATATTGTGCTCTCGGGCAAAGGCTACCACGTCTTTAAAGTAGCTAAGCGGAGCCATTGCCCCAATGGGGTTGCTGGGATAGTTGATAATCAGCGCTTTGACATGGTTAGGATTGTAGCCCTGATTGGTAAGTTCCTTCATGATTTTGGAGAAATCTGGCATGTACTGGTTATCACGGGTCAAGGGGGTGGGGTAACTCAGTCCTCCGCACACCTTGATGGCATCAACATAGGATGCGTACCCGGGGTCTGGGGTCAGAATAATTTCTTTATCAAAAGGCCCACTCTGAGGGGTGATGATACCGTGGAATAAGTGAGCAAGCCCTTCTTTTGAGCCCAGGAGTGAACAAACTTCATTTTTGGGATCGACGGTAACACCAAAACGGGTTTTCATCCGCTCTGCTACTGCATCACGGAAATATTTTTCGCCCTCGGGCACAGAATAAGAATGGATTCCGGGTTCTTTTAAAAACTCGGTAAACCGTTCAATTAAGAGATCGGGCGGGGCCACGGTGGGGGCGCCAATGCTCATTTTGATTGGAGCCCGGCCTTTGGCGGTGAGGCTGGGGGTGAGTTCCACCACGCGCTGGGCAATACGAAACATAATGTATGTTTCCATATTGGCGCAATGGGCTGAGTACAAACTTTTGATATTGACTTCTGAGAGGGCTTTCATGCTATTTTCCACCTAGCCGCCTGGCTATCACCGATATTGACAGGTCTATTCATAGCACAAACAGACGGTCTCCCAAAGCCAGAAGGCTAAATCTAGAAAGGCTAAATTTAGATAGGGTTATCTCTGAAAACCCAATTGTAACTATTTTGTTAGATTCTGTTAGAGCTGTAGCATACGAGGGAATTATATCTGTGTGAGTGATATCGAAGATGATACGCACCACGACAGATTTTTGTGAGTCTTGTGGTTTTACTTTCTCTTTTCTCTTCTCTTCTCTCTTCTCTCTTCTCTCTTCTCCTTTCCATCCTTCCTTTCTAACAGATTCAGTGTCCGCGCGGGGAAACTCGGGCGGTTTTTCTTTGACATCTATTTGATTTATTGACTAGAAAAATAGGCGAAATAACCTATTCAATTCGGCTTTAGGGTAGACGATATCGAGGACAGGCAAAATGCATCTGGCCCCAAAGAGGGTAGTGCGCCAAAAAGGGTATATCGCCAAAAAGGTTATATCGTATGACAACACAGCTTGATACACTGAAGCTTTTGTTAATAGAGGACTACCAATTGGTCCGTCTCATGCTGAAGTCTGTCATCTCAAGCGTCTCACGGTATCACGTTGTTGGGGATTTTGATTCTATAGAAACGATGCTACAGACCCAAGCCGCTTTAACCAGTGGACTTAAACCAGATTTGATATTAATGGACTTGGATTTGGGCAATGCGTGTTCTGGAGGCAAGGCCGTCGCAAAAATTCTTGAGTATTTTCCCGAAGCCAAAGTGATTGCCCTGACAGAGCATCAAGAAGCTCAGTGGGTTTTAGAAGCGATTCAGGCCGGCATTTCTGGCTACTGTCCAAAAAGTGCGCCGCACCAAACTCTGTTTCGGATGATTGAGGCTGTCAGTAACGGGGCAGTTTGGTTTGAAGCCCCAGCTGCAGGATGGATCGCTCGCTGTGTTCAGATGAGCAATAATCTCGGGATGAAGCCAGCGATGCCTGTTGACGAATCGTTAACCCAAAAACATAAGACAAATTTGCTCACCCTCAGAGAACAAGAGGTGTTGACTCTATTGGCACAGGGCAAAAGTAATCGGCAAATTGCGACACAACTTCGATTTAGCGAGC
>CAZZIY010000170.1:0-4980 GCA_964654525.1 uncultured Vampirovibrionales bacterium
TGAGTCTCTCCGTTGATTCATACATCGGTATTTTAGACAATTTGTATCCCACTATTTTGGTGTTTAGAACAACAACAACCAAATGACTAAAGGGATTAAAACACAGAATTTCAGTGGCTTTACTGTCTCGTAAGACATGTGTGCATGAATATCTAAATCCCAGGTGGTATCACCCATTCGCATTAAGAAATGATACGCCTTCATTTCAGGAAACCCGCAACCCATCCAGTACCACTGGCCACGTTTCCACACAGCAGCCGCTCGAGAAGATGCCTCCGAAAATGTCAGAGGCAATCCGTAGCAGTCTCTTAAAACGAGTCCCATACACCATTTTCCCGGTGTTGTACCCAGTTTTGAAAGCAACAATGCTTCAATAGGAATCCATAAACCAATGCCCAGCAAAATGACTGCACCCAGTAACTCATATAACCCAGCTGTTAATTCATCTCCCCCAATGAATCGAGTTACGATAAAACCACACATCATTTGCAATATTTTGGCATAAAACAGTACATCCACCATACGCGCTATCAATCGACGAATAGGGACCCAAGAGTCTTCAATCGCTTGTTTAGAAACGAGTTTTGTTTCGGGATGATTCAACAACAGAATCACACTCTCTCTCTTTTGATCCTATTATATCCTGTCTGTTTAGAATTAAGCGGCGATATTGAGACGCTGCCCAGAACGTGGACTCTCTAAAGCAGTACCATCAAACAACCAGGTCTGGACGTGTCGGTTGCTACTATCAGAGACAGGAAAACGAAGTGTTTGTGGCACATTTTCGGCTGTTTTCGAAACACTCTTTCCATCAGGCTGAACTGTATAACAATCCACTGAATATCGAACCTGGATAGCCGATTGATCACCCGAACCGGACGTCACAGGGGGTTGACTGCCAGTCACCAAATAGAGATTTTGTCCTGGTTTTAATCTACCACTGGCTTGAGTAAACGCTGTGATTCCAGGCTGTACAGCACGGTAGTCCATTAAACCAAATCGAATTGAGTTATTCACATACGTCATTTTAGGCAATCACCTCCAACACTTGCTGTTTTGTCTGTCCTGTCGGCTCCATCAAAGTCAAGGTTTGTTTTCCACTTGAGGGGTCGATTTTTCTCAACCACAATGCCAAGCTATCGTTGCTGTTTGTTTTTGGATCCACTCCCAATGGAATAATTGTCTGAGCATCGCTTGGGTTTGCCCGACGGACTAGCCTGGCAGTCCGGGCGTTGAGAACTTTGTAGGTATCCACCAGTAATTTCTGTCGACGGCAATCCCCGAAGGCATTATCAACTGGCTCACCTAACTTCTGGGTAATCACATAAATATCATCACCCTCTTGGGCTCGGGGCGATTTACGCAGCCAGTGCCCAAAACCAGTTTCACCCAAGGTAATACCGTCAATTGAAATTGCGGAAAATTTTGGCCCGTAAATATGAGGCAAATAAGTCACAGACATCAAATAAAACTCCTTTTGGCAAAACTCCTATTGGCGAAACTCCTTTTTGGCGAAAGGCGCAGGACAGTTTTATACCCTGTTTTCCTCTAAAGACAAAACAGGGTATAAAATTGCGTTCAAGTCGCAACGGTTGAATAGAAACGTTGAATCGCGACTAAAAAGCGTGTTTTGATTCGTTAGACTCTCTAGACTTTAATATCCAGAGTTTGCCCATCTTCGGATTGAAACAAACCTGAAAGTGGAGTCCAGCTGGTCACTTTGGTGTTGAGATTTCTACCATGTCGGGTATCAAAACTGAGAGGGCGAAGTAGTCCTGTCTTTTTTCTCACGGCAGTACGACCGTCAGGTTGGACTTTAAATTGATCCACGGTCACATCATGCAGAATCCGATTTTTTCCGTATTGAGCATGGGTAGGACTTACCCCAGTGACCACATAAATATTATCACCGGCAGATAAATTCGGTTTGCCTTTTTTCGGGTAAGAAATCGCCAAATTACCATTAGCCGCTTGGAGTTCGGCCAAAGTAACAGATCCAAATTGAACAGGGTAATTCATTCTAGTCTCCTTATTTCTTAAACAATCAGGGTCAGTCGCTGTCCAGAGTCAGATTGTAATTGTTTGGGGTTTTGCCCAGGGGCGGTCCACCCAACCAATTTCGAATTCACATCGCGGGTTGGAAAGCCCAAATGTCGTTTAACACCTGTGTTTGTCAGCCGGGCTGTGAAACTATCGACGACGGTATACTCATCCAGAGTGACCGTCAAAGAATGTCCTGTGTGTTTGGCACCCCGATGCCCGGAAGCAATTGGTTGCGGTTGATTTTCAATCCCGGTAATCAGGCTCAAGATGTTCCCAGGAACCAAGGCACTCCCTTTTGGATTTGGGTGTGAATAAGCAATGGGTCTGCCAGCAGTCACTTTCTCCTGAACCTCTGCCAATGACAGAGCTGAGAATTTAGGGCTTTGAATTATTACAGTTGAATTAAACGAAGTTTGCACTGTCATTGTTCCTTTTCTCTCAATTAAATAAATTATTATTGATGTCTCACAACAATCTGCTGACCTGGACTGGTCAACCAATATGTCGCGCAGGTTTATGCGACTGAATAAGAATTAAGCTTAAGCACTTTAAAACAACCCCATGAAAGGATTTTTCTGAAGTTTTTTGAGCAGTCATGAGATTAGATCGATTCGTAGACCGGATTCACTATTCACCACGGCAGGCAAAGCACTTTCTGCTGTTTTGGGTTCTGTTAATTGCCAAAGGCCGCCGTCCAGTTTTTCGTTAACCGGTTCTGCAAAACCTTCTTTTAGGTGAAAAGGGATGGTAATTTTCATGTCTCTATTCACACGTCTGAGCGTGCCCACATCCACTTGGGTTTCACCCGGCTTATAGACATCGACACGAACTCTTTGCAGCACTCTGTTGCTAAATACACTGGGTTGGCTTACCAAAGACCTAACCACTGCCAGTCGGTCATCTGCTGTTTCAACCCGACCCGCTTCTCTTGTAGAGGCAGAACTACCTTTATCAGAATAAGTAAACACAGCACCGGGGATTAACTGGCTGAGGTTCAGGGCGCTAAATCGAATTCCGTTCATTGAAGTGAAACTCCTATCATCGATTTTAATCTGAAAACATGATTGACTTAAATATGATGTCCGAATCAACCGTTTCTTGCTTCGTCTGTTAGCTGATTTGGGAAGAGTCGCTTATTAACTCATGTCTCTGTAACCGGGAGGGTTGGTTGATCGAGAAGTTTCATCCTAGAAGTTGGAGTTTTTGGCCTGTTTTGGTATTGGTCACGATACCGTCTTTCACACTCCAGCCACCATTTAGGCCTTGGTTAAAATAGGCACCTTGCTCACCGCCACCATGGTTAAACACGATGGTGCCAATTTTATCGCGATCCACGAGAGACAATTGACCATCGGCATTCAGCCGGTATTTATCACCCACATAGCCTTGTTGGGGGAAGCCATCTTCTGTCGTTTGGTCAGTCCCTCCGGTCAGTTCACGAATCACCATCAAAGAAGCACCGGGAGTTAGTGGCGCCTTTTCGTCTTTTTGGTAGCTGATACCCCCACCCACCCGGGCATCTGCTTGATAGAAGGCACCAAATTTGGGTGAATTAAATTGAACAGTATTCCGTTGAGAAGTATTCACTCTGTTTATGGGTATATTCATGTTGATTCACACTCCTTCTTTTAAATTTAAGTTTTCTCTAAAACTTAGGCAACAATCGAGATTTTCTGTCCTGTTTCGCTGATAAGAACAGGAGAGCTAGCAGCCGTTTTTTCTAACTGCCAACCAGTGAGATAGGGATTGGATTTGTTTCGCTTAAGAAAGCCAACTGTCTCAGGGACAGTAGCACTGGGTTGAGTCAATTCATTGGCTGTAACCCCGTCCCGATTCACCACAAATTGTCGGGTCTGAAACACAGCATGTGGATCCGTCGGACTTTGTATGAGAGTTTTTTGAATCCCAGTAATGAGGCGAATGACTTTGCCAGGAAGCAATTTGCCGCTCTCTGGACCTTCTGTCGAATACCCTGTTTTCCCGACGCGAATCGAGGGATAACAGAGAGCGGCAAATTGAGGAAGCTTCATGTCAAAAAAATTCCTAATCGTTTGGGAGCTGTTTTTAAGGGGATAACTTTGCTCTGGAATTAAGCCTGAATATAAAGATGATGACCTCGGCGTCCGTTTTTTGTATTGCCGCGACGGAACACCCCGTCTTTCACTTGCGCCCATTGATTAGCCGATTTATTGACACGTGTGGAAGGACGAAAATCCAAGGTCACCTCAGTATTGGCTTGTTGGAGTTCAATTTGATCCGGGGCGGTGAGCACAAACGCATCAGCTTGATAGCGTTGTTGTAATCTTCCACCGTCATTCACAGGTCCACCTTTGGGCTGAATAATTCGGTAGACAGTGTCACCCGTTTTAGGATGGAGTTTTGGGCTCACAATTAGCTTGCCATTGGCCTTTTTAAGACCGTCTAGGTTAATAGCAGAAAATTGGGGTTGTGACGAACTGCAGTTCATAGCTGAATATCCTTCATCTCTTTTAAATTAGCTAAACAGTAATATTGAGTCGACGACCCGCGTCATTGGTAAAAACTAAGCATTCTTTGCCCCACGTGAATAACGACGGATTGCTCCGGCTAGTGCGACTGAATCCCACTATTTTACGGGCACCTTGTTGTGTCAATTGAGCCGTGTCACCTTCACCCAACGTATAAATATCACCGGTTACCTCTGTTTCAACTCTCATTTTCGATGGGCGCTCCGGGCCAACCGCTCTCACAAGGAAAAGCGTCTCGCCCACACTCGGTGTTTTTGAACTGGTAATGGCTATTTTACCGGGTTTTGCTTGCAAAGCGTCCAGGCTGGCAGCGCCAAAGTGCAGGTTTCCAAAATGCAACGACACAGTATTTTCAGCTCCATACTCGGCATCAATCACACAGACAGATGTAGTAGATTGTGGCTAAAAGGCGCAAAACACGCAATATTTT
>CAZZIY010000171.1:0-4912 GCA_964654525.1 uncultured Vampirovibrionales bacterium
ACCTCGACATGATTTTTTTTAACCACACGGGCGGTGTAATACTTTTCCCTGTTGAGACGGTTTTGAACCCGAACCGTTTGGCCAATCCGCCCTTCATCAAGAGCAATGCCCATTAATTTAATTTCAAAACCTTTGTCGCACTTCAACGTCACCCATACTTCTTCATTTCGACGAACGTCAGGTGGGATAACAACCTGGCGCCTGTCCAGTAAATCTCCTGGACGCAGCGGAATACGGGCAGCATATTGAGGCCATTCACTCGACGGCAAAGACACAAGATTAGGGAGCTGAATACTGACATCTCTGTTCTCTAGAGCAACATCCGAGCGCTCTATCAGTTGCCCTGGCATAATGGCATTTCGCAGAACCCAAACTGGCTTTTGGATCGTAATTTCGACTGGTACAGCCAGATCAACACATTGTCCATCAGCATATAGATGAACTTTAACTATCACGCGATTACTGTAAAAATGGGCCAACGAAGAGCTAAGCTCCCATTGGATTTTGTCCTGTCGTTCGACATCGAGAAATTGTACTGGAACACCTAAAACCCTGGCAGGTTTGATAGTGATCTGCGCTCTATTCTCAGAATCGAGGTACCGTGATTGAACTTCATTGTGAATGAACTGGGTTATTTTTTTTTGAACAAGTGTCTCATCTACCAGAAGCTCCGCTGAGACAATCGAAAATGTCTGAATAAACAGGAACGCGGCTACAGCTCCCATACCGACGTAGGCATGCGTGTAACATTTATCGATAAAAGGTAAAAAACGCAAGATACTTGCCTTTATTTTAATCACGAAAACTTATCGAATAATATTGGTGACTGATTGCAGCACCTGATCAGACGATTTAATCACGTTCGTATTGGCTTCAAATGCCCGTTGGGCTGTAATTAACCCAATTAATTCCTCTACGATCTGAACATTGGATGTTTCTATAAATCCTTGGTTGGTGGTTGTGCGGGCAAAGTCACCTTGTCCCGGTTGGCCAACAATAGGCGTACCAGAGGCAGGGGTTTCCACAAAAATATTACGCCCAATACTTTCCAAACCAGCAGAGTTAGAAAAACGAGCCAACTGTAACTGTGCCACTTGACTCAATGTTTGAGAGCCTGCTTGTCGAATGGAAACAGCACCGTTAATGCCAATAGAAACTTCGGTGGTATTGGGGGGAATAATCACGCTGGGAATCAGCGGATAGCCATCACTGGTCACCAGGGTGCCATTGGCATCCCGCTTAAACGTCCCGTCTCTGGAGTAACCTACTTCTCCACTGTTCAGTTGGACTTGGAAAAAGCCCTCACCTTGAATCGCTAGATCCAAAGAGTTTCCAGTTTGAGTAAAAGCACCTGGGGTGAACACCCGTTGTGTGGCAGAAATACCGACACCCAAACCCACTTGGATACCCGTTGGCGTGGTCGTCCCTTGTTGTCCCAAAACACCCGCTGCACGAAATGTTTGGCTGAGTAAATCCTGAAATTCAGCACGAACTTTTTTATAGCCATTGGTGTTTACGTTAGAGACGTTGTTGGCGATAACATCAATATTAAACTGTTGGCTTTGAGCCCCAGTGGCTGCGGTATAAAGTGCGCGTAGCATCGGATTTTACTCCCTATTTTATTAATTAAAATCTGGTATTAAGTTCTCTCTCAATTACTTATAGCGGCCGACATCATTGACGGCTTTCTGAAGTGTTTCATTATGAACTTGAATATTTTTTTGCAACATATCGTAGGTCCGAAGCCCGTTAATGGAATTAACGATTTCGTTAATCATATTGGTATTGGATAATTCCAACTCTCCCTGGGTCAGACTGTAAGGAGGGCGTTTAGAATTACTGGGTGCCGGTAATTTTTGAGCCCCTTCTTGGGCCTTATACACACTGCCGCCGACACGGTCTAATGCCTGATTATTGGCAAAGCGCGAAATCTGGATATATTGAGGAGATGAACCTTCTGCCCCAATTTGGCTAATTAATCCGTTGGAATCAATCTTAAATTCTTTTCCCAGGGCCACTTTGACATTGCCACCCCCGGCATTCTGTAAAAAATGACCTTCAACGGTACGAATATTTCCATTGGCATCTAAGTGGAAAGACCCATTACGGGTATACAGCTCTTCGCCTTTATCATTTTTGAGCGTAAAAAATCCATCCCCTTCAATCGCCACATTCAGGGGGTTTCCGGTACGCTGTACCTCACCTTGACCAAAATTGGTGGTGGTTGCATACACACGCTCTCCGTTGCTCAGTTCTCCAATTTGAGTAGAGCCCCCTGGAGTTAAGCGCTGCATCAGGACATCAGAAAAGTTTTGAAAATGAGCCGTACTCTTTTTAAAGCCTGCTGTATTGACGTTGGCAATGTTATCGGCCATCGTATCCGTCATCGTCATATTGGCGATCATGGCTGATGCGGCTGTATAAATACCTCGTAACATCCCGGTTTATCCTCTTACAAATTGGGGCGAAAATTAACTGTCAATTAACTATCATCAGACTGGCTAAATTGCTGGTAGAGATTCATCACCCGTTTTACGTACTGTTGGGTTTCTTTATAGGGTGGGATCCCTTTATGTTTATCCACGGCCCCAGGGCCTGCATTGTATGCCGCCACCGCATTGGGGACAGAATCATATTTTTGGAGTAGTTGTTTGAGATATTTTGTTCCCCCTTGTATATTTTCGTCGGGGTTAAAGCTGTTTTGTACACCCAAGGTTTTTGCCGTTGACGGCATTAATTGCATTAATCCACGGGCGCCCACAGGAGAGACCGCGTGGCTGTTAAATCCTGATTCTGCCTGAACAACTGCCTTGACCAAATTGGGATCTATCTCCTGTTCACTGGCGTGATCTTGAATTAAATCCAACACTTCACGTCGTGAGGCACTTGGTGGAAGTGCTTCTGTTTCTTGATTCAAGAGCGATTGAAATGTTTGTCCTTCTTGATTGACAGGTTGAGCATTGACAGCAGGTTTCGGCGCTGCTTCAAAGCGTTGTTGAATTTCTTCAATTCTGAGTAATGCTGCCTGTAGACTATTCAAAATTTACCCGCCTCGCTGGTTACAGCGAAAAATTGCCTCAATTATTTATTTCTCTGTGTTTATCTCTCTGTTTTGATGAACCCATTGCTTCTTGTGTGTCGAAACACTGTTACTGGATCGACAATAAATCCAAAACAGTTTGTCCTACATTTACAGTAAACTTCCGCATCTGCCTTTTCATCCACCAGATGCAGGAGAGCCACACTAAACAGTAAAAACTCCCCCAGACAAAGGACTCGTAAACCAGTTTCAGCGTGAGTGGGTTTACGTTAGAATAAGCGGAGTTAAGCTAGAATAAGATGGTAAATCCCCCCGTTAAATGCAATTTAAGACCCAGGAGACACTTCCAATTCATGGCCTCACTTCCAGCCCCACTCAATCTAAACGCTCCGGGCATTACCCCACTTAGCAGTGCGAAACAGGCCGCCATTTTGATGTGCCCTCCAGACTACTTTGAGGTGGCCTATCAAATTAATCCCTGGATGGATGCAGGGGTCCCTCTCAATTTGGACTTAGCTCAAAAACAATGGCTAACACTCAAGCAAACGCTGGAACAAGAAGCCAAAACCAAAATTTACACGCTGCCCCCTGCCAAAGGGCTGCCCGACTTGGTGTTTACCGCCAACGCTGCTTTTGTCTATCAAGATTTGGCCGTAATCGCCCATTATAAGTATCCTGAACGACAGCCCGAAGAGCCTATTGCCCGACAATGGTTTGAAGAGCAAGGATTTCGCATCGTTACTCTTCCTCCTACCTTATATTTTGAGGGCGCTGGAGACGCGCTCATTTGGAATGGTTATGTTTTTGCTGGATATGGGCCTCGTACTAAGATGGAGTCTCACAGCTGGATTAGTAGAGAGTCTGGTCTGCCTGTCCTGTCTCTCGAACTCGTCAATCCACGGTTCTATCATATCGATGTGTGCCTCTGTCCTCTCAGTGATGGGCACTGTTTGTATTTCCCAGAAGCTTTCTCTCATCTCAGCCAGCTACTAATCGAGCGAACCATCCCGGCAGATCACCTGATCCGGGTCAACGCTGAAGAGGCAAACGATTTTGCGTGTAATGCTGTCAATATTGGTAATGTGGTTGTCTTTAACCAAGGCAAACATGCTAACAACAGCCCGAGCGGGCTTCAGGACACACTGACTGAACGAGGATTTCGCGTCATCCCCTTGGACCTCAGCGAGTTTCTCAAATCTGGCGGGTCAGCCAAATGCCTGACACTGCGAGTCGGATAAAGATTGACTTAGTTAAATAAACCAGCGAGACGCTTGGTATCAAAGCCCTCTTGACGGTGAGTTAAAACCACTTCGGTTGAAATTCCACCCCGGGGGGTGAAACTTCCGGTAATTTTAATATACCGAGGCTGACAGACAGACAAGATGTCATCGAGAATCTGGTTTACTGCGTTTTCATAAAATATACCGCGGTTTCGGTAGCCCAACAGGTAATATTTAAAGGCTTTTAGCTCGATACAATTGGTATCTGGCACGTATTCCACTAAAATTGTTCCAAAGTCGGGGAGCCCGGTTTTAGGGCACACCGAGGTAAATTCTGGGGTCTCAATGCGGATTAAAAAATCACGGTGCACATTTCCATTAGGCCACACTTCAATAACGGACTCTGGCCCAGCCTGTTCAGTCCGTGTCTGTGTCGAGGTTTCAGCAGTCATCGTGAAAGCCCATTCCCTTGCTTATGCTTATGAATCTTTTTTGTATTTTTTATCAAGTAAGGGCATCATAGTACGGGCAGAGAATACCTGCAAGACAACGGATGATGGACGATTGCTGATTATTTTAGCTTTCTTGAGGAAGCGCATTACGGGGAATCGTCAGAAAGGAGTCAATTGGCAGTGCCGTCTCTAGGGCAGGA
>CAZZIY010000172.1:0-4883 GCA_964654525.1 uncultured Vampirovibrionales bacterium
TTTAGAAGAGGTTACTAATATCCTGGGCGGCAACTATCTTAAGGCGCTCTGCGATATGTTGTCTCTCAAAATCGATCTCAACCCACCCATTCTTAGCGAAATCACCTCCTATTTAGGATCCTATGAAAACCGGATCAATCAAGAGCACATTTTATATATCAAAAATAAACTGACTATTAATCAGCAGAGTGTTTATTGTTGTATTAATTTAATTTTAGAACCAGACTCGTTCCAAGTTACGTTACAAAAACTGGGTGTATCCAATTAAGAAAAGGAAAAACCAATGTCCAGAAGAATTCTCATTGTTGATGATGCTACATTTATCCGTAGTTTACTGAAAGACATTTTAACCAAAAATAATTTTGAGATTGCCGGAGAAGCAGTCAACGGTCAAGAAGCCATTACACTTTATCACCAGCTGCAACCGGACCTGGTTACCATGGATATTACCATGCCTGAAAAAAGCGGATTAGAAGCCCTCAAAGAAATTATGCAAACCTCACCGAATGCAAAAATTATTATGTGCAGTGCGATGGGACAACAGGCCATGGTGTTAGAAGCAATTAAGTCCGGAGCGAAAGACTTTATTGTGAAGCCTTTTCAACCAGACCGTGTGGTAGAAGCTCTTGAAAAAGTGCTAAGCCATTAATTCAAAATAAATTATATTCTCAAAAGCCTTTCTGATCATTATCTTGAACGAAAGGCTTTTAGTCTTATTCATTATTATGATGATTGTGTCATCTCGTCCATATAATGCATCATCTTCTTAAGCCAGTCCCCTTCTCGAATCAGGAACAAATTGGCTCCTCGGGCGGATGCTTCCATTTCTAATTTTTTTTCGTTACTCACCGCATTAGATAAAACAATAATGTTCATCGACAAACTGCTCATAATAGCCGCTTTTTTGATTTCATCGAGCACGTCAAATCCTTCGCGGTCTGTGGGCATAAATAGATCAATCACCGCAAAGGCATAATCTTTATTTTTAAATTCTTCCATCGCCTCATCCAGAGATTTAACAATCATAATGGTAAAACCCATTTTGGTTAATGCCAGTTTTAGCTGGTGATTAATAATACCAAGAGAACCAATGACTAAGATGGCTCGCGATGCGGAATATGTCCCGAGATTTTGGCTGCTTGAGACCGTAAAACTCGGTGCACTGGTATTGAGCATCCCTTGAAATTTCAACACAATTTTTTGAAGATCTTGGGTCGTAATTTGCGAGGAGGTAAGATGGACATTGCTCAGTGTTAGCAGCTGATTCATAAATTCCGAAAATTCAGGATCCTCGAGCTGAAACTCATAGGTCAGACTCTGTCTGTTCGCTATTTTCTGAGGAACACTCATAAATCCAGACCTTTCTTTTATTACCACCTTAGCCCTGATTGACTCAGGCTTCGATAGTTCTTTGGTATTAGTCTTATGAATCAGGGGACTTACTTAAATTTAGACATTGTTTGCGATACCTCTTTAGCGACTGTCTCCCATCGAAAATTGCAAGACAGTCTGGGAGAAAGCTTGTCAGAAGGTCTAACTCATGAAGTTGCCCACATTTGAAATGCAACCACTCTTGTTACAAGCCAGTCACAGAGTCCTCACTGAGCTCAACAGTATTACCGGACTCTGTGAATTGCTTTCTCAAAATCATGCCCCCGGTGATCAACAAGAATACTTGCTCACGCTCACCCATACCATTGAGCGCATAACTATGTTGGTCAAGGAAATCGTCTCATCTGCTACTGAACCTGAAAATGACGATGAGCTGTTTGAACCTTTTCAAGTCATGTCTCTTGTGATGAACTGCCTTGAGAGTACAGCCTTTGCCAGGGAATATCATGAGGTCCAGTTACACATCAAAACCCCATTTCCTGAGAGCTTAGAATTAGAAGGCCCGCCATTAGCTATTCATCACTGCTTACTCAAATGTCTGCAAGTTTTGATACCGATGAGCACAGGAAGAAAACTCGTCTTTGATATCGCAGCAGAGATGCAGGCATTTTCACTATCGCGCCAAAAGGTGCGTCTTCAAATCAGCTTTTTACTAGAAGAAGTTGAACTCAATCAACTGCGAGAGGCTTTTTATCAGAGTGATGATCTGGATGTTTTTCTATTTCATCAGCAGCTCAAACGTGCCGGATTGACACTGAAAATACAACGCAATCAAGAAGATAAACGTCTTGCGACCCATACAATCCTGTTAAATGGAGAATATTATCCCAAAGACCCTGAGCAACAGTCCATGCCGAGTATCACCAATCAGATTCATCATATCTTACTGGTCGATGATCATGCTCTCAATAACCAAATATTATCAAAAATACTAACCCAAATGGGGTATCACGTTTTTACTGCTTCCAGTGGGTTTGAAGCCTTAACTTTATGGAAAAAAAATAAAACTGATCTTATTTTAATGGATTTACATATGCCTGAAATGGACGGTTTTGAAACAGTTTCAGCGATTCGTGAAATAGAAAAACAAACAGGTTCGCATGTTCCTATTTTTGCATTAACAGCGGCATTTCACTACCGTTATCAAGCCCATTGCTTGGCTTCTGGCTTCGATGCATTTCTCACCAAGCCTATCCAACTGAAGCAACTGTCTTTGTTAATTGAGAATTTAAATACAGCCGCTAAGAATAGTGTCTTAGAAAAAAATAATCATTTCTCACAACACGCCATAGACTGGTATTCACTAGCACGCGATTTGAGTGGAGCCAATACCGATGTTGAAACAGATTTTCTTCAAGCAGATTTACTTGAAGAAATCTTGTCACTCTATCTATGCGATACCAAAGACACGCTCGATCAACTGGAATACGCGCTGGCCAACAATATTTTAGAAACCGCCCTGTCACTGTGTCACGGGCTCAAAGGAACCAGTCTTAATATACACGCACAGCAGATGGCTCAAACGTGTCGACTCTTGGAAAAAATACTCCAAGAAAAAGAACCGGTGCAACACTCAGCGCCCAGCATTGACATGAACCAACTATTGATAGAGGCGCTATTTGCCCAGTTGTGTAAAGCCTTTGATGAAATCAGAACCGAAATTCATCAGCACTATCCACAGACTTTAACAGTGTCCAGGGCAGGGTAAAAGACAAGGGGGTCTGTTATTACTGAGAGGGGGGCAGGTGTTTAAAAAATTCTGAGCGAGATGCTGGCGGGAGTTTCCCGTTGCGCACCGGCAAGATAATGGCATCCAAAGCAGTTGTCTTGGGCAGAGCAAACATCCGAGAGCCCGCAGAATTTACACAGGCGCTATCATCTGTCAGCGCTTCCATCAGTCCATTTTTGTAAATTTTAAGCTGTGTCCCAATACGACAATTCAGCCCGCCGGTTGCAGCCAAATAACTCCGGCAGTCGAGGTACCAACGGTACCAGTCAACATCCTGCTCTCTGGCCACAGCCGAATCAAACGTGGACACTCCGCCCTGAAGGATTTTAGACACACCGTTAGAGGTTGCATTATCGGGTTGAGATTTTGGGGCCAATAGGGCAGGATCCTCCTGCAAAATTTGAGCATCAACGGGCAGAAAAGCCAGTATCAGAGTGACCAAAAGCAGTAGACTTTGGACTCCATTTTTTAGAAACAGCATCAACAGCTTAATCCTTCATTACCAAAAGAATCACGCAGATAAATCACAGTAACATTTTCTATTGAGACCCATGTCTGATCAGAATGTTCCCTTTGTAGTATACTAGAGCCTCGTTTTGGTGCCCTATTTTTTGGTTTTGTTAGTTTGTATTTGCCTTGGGGGGAGTTGCCAAGTTATCTTGCCAAGTTATCTTATGTTGAACAACATGACGCCCTTGTCTTTAATACGGAGTTCTGGGGTTCCCTTTCGGGGCCAAGCTCCTGCTCGAAAAGGCGAGAAACCCGAAGTGCATTGGTTTCACGAGAAAGACGGTTCACGCGCTGAGAGATTAGCCGCCAAGCTTGGGCTGGCACTCCCTCATTCAGAGCGTCCTGTACAACCCAACCCCTTGGCACCTCGTTCACCTTTTCTGCCAGGGATCAACCGATTTGCCGTCATTGGCGATTCGGGTAGTTGCAATCCCACGCAAGCAGCTGTTGCCCTTCAAATGAAAAAGACATTTGACAAAGCCCCCTTCCAAACCGTCTTGGCCCTGGGCGATAACGTTTACGAGAACGGGGAACCTGCCCATTTTTATCAGGCCGTCTACCAGGCGTACCAAGCCTTATTCGAAGCCGGTGTCCGCTTTCTTCCCGTGATGGGTAATCACGACGTCCGCAAACGCCACTTATCACATCTGGGCGAAAAGCAGCTTCGCTACTTTGACGTGCCGCGTTACTACCATTTCCAACTCGCCAGCGATTCTCGTGGAAAAAATAAAACTGCAGTTGATTTTTTTGCCATTGATACCACGGTGATGCTACCGGGCTACGATAAGTGCTACGACAGCAAGGAAGAAACCAAGCTGGCCAAGGCCATCGCCAAAGAACAACTTGAGTGGCTGGAGCGTCAACTGAGTCAGAGCAAGGCTGCTTTCAAAGTGGTCTACGGGCACTATCCTATCTATAGCAGTGGCCCTCATGCCGAGAAAGAAGGCGAAATTCTCGCCAAACTCCAGAGAAAACTAGAACCCATGTTGATAAAACACGGTGTGGATTTATACATGGCCGGGCATGAACACCTCTACGAGCGAAGTGAACCCATTCATGGAGTGACTCATGTTGTCAGTGGGGCTGCGGGCAAGCTGGACAAAGCCGATTTTTCCACACCTGCCAAAACCTTCACCCGAGCCGTTGGTGCTGCCGCCAATCACTTTATGCTATTTGAAATTAAGCCTCAAGGGTTGGCCTTCCAAGTAATCACTGCAGACGGCAGTGTAATCGACAGCGGCCTGCTCGCCAA
>CAZZIY010000173.1:0-4880 GCA_964654525.1 uncultured Vampirovibrionales bacterium
GTTTATAGCTGAGAGAATTTCAAGCGATGAACCAATTAAAACTGCGGCTGTAAAAGCGGCTCGTCTCTGTAAGGCCGATTTGGCCACCGGGATGGTGCGTGAGCTGACTGAACTCCAGGGCGTGATGGGCACAATTTACGCTGAAGAACAGGGGCTTAACTCCGTCATTGCAGGAGCCATCGAAAAGCACTACTACCCTCGCTTTGAAGGGGAAGACTTGGGCGGACTGTTTGAGGTGGACATTGCCCTGAATTTGGCAGATAAGTGCGATACCTTAGTGGCCATCTTCAGTCAACCGGGGGCCAAGCTCCCTTCGGGCTCAAAAGATCCTCTCGGCCTGCGCCGCATGGCGATGGGTGCTCTGCGGCTGATTCGCCGCAACCAATTGGGCCTTAATCTTGAAGAAGTCTTAAAAGAGGCCCATTCCCAGCTCTCAGGATACAACCCCACACCGTGGGAAACCACCTGGCCCTTGCTTGAAGACTTTTTACGCCAAAGGCTGAAGACACTTGCCTGGGATAAAATCCCCGATCTCTCCAACGAAATATGGGAAGCCGCGTTGGCATCCAAACCCCCGTTCCAAAATCTGCGGGATTTTTGGGCACGGCTTGAAGCAGTTCAGTCAATTGATTCAACAATGCTGGTACAGGTCACGGAGCCTGCCATTCGGATCAGCCGCATTATCACCGCCCCCGATTTAGGCCCAGTCAACCCGGCGCTTTTTCAAGATAACAGTGAGCCCGCCCTGTGGGACGCGATAACCCGGCTACAGCATGACCTTCCTCAAAATCCAGATAGTGCCGTCCCTGCAAACTTACTGTTTAACCGGAAGCAAGACAGCAACTCACAAGACCAGACCTTTGAAGAATTGAAAAAGTATTATCACGATTCCATTGAGCGCATGACCACACTCAACAAGCCTGTTACCGACTTTTTTGAAAAAGTGCTGGTAAATGATAAAGACGCAGCTGTCCGGCAAAACCGGCAGCGGCTGCTCAGCCATATACAAGCGCTTTATCAAACCATTGCCCACTTCCCTTTGATCACCAACTTGATCACCAACGTGACGGTGTAGCCATCCGTGGACAGGTTTGTTCGTGATTTTGAGCTGCCCGTCGATATTCCGCAGCAGTCAGAAATTGTCAAAGCACGGATTATCATCATCCTGCTCTCATCCGTCTTTGCCATTGCCATCTTTTTGATGTTTCTCCTATCCGTCAACATCGGCTTTGTACTAGCAAAAGGAGCCGCCTCTCTGCCGGATATTACGCTTTTGACCAACTGGGCACCCAATCAAAGTACCCAGATATATGACCGCCACGGACAATTAGTTGCCAATTTCCACGGGGATGAAGACCGCGTGGTCATTCCGCTGAAAGACATCTCCCCTTACATGCAACGGGCCGTAATGGCCATCGAAGACAACCGTTTCTATCAGCACGGCGGCATCGATTTCCGTGGAACACTCAGAGCCATTGCTGCCAACGCCAGAGGCAGTGAAGTACAAGGTGGGAGTACCATCACGCAGCAGTTGGTTAAAAACCTCTTTTTAACCCCAGAGCGCTCTATTGGTAGAAAAGTAGCCGAAGCCCTGATCGCTATTCGAGTGGAGAAGCACTATGAGAAAAACAAAATCTTGGAAATGTATCTCAATCAAGTCTATTGGGGAAACCAGGCTTACGGAATCGAGAAAGCAGCCCGGCGCTACTTTAAAAAGCCGGCCCGAGATCTCACCCTCTCTGAAGCGGCCCTGTTAGCTGGACTCCTGAAAGCCCCAGAAGGACTCTCTCCTTTCAGCAATCCCAAAGGGTGCAGAACAAGGCAACTGGAAGTGCTGAAGAAAATGGTGGAATACGGCTATATTACAGAACCGCAGCGGCAGTATGCCATTAAGATGCCCGTAAAATTTAACAGCCGACAGCCCAAACCACCCAAATACCCTTACTACGTTACCTACACGATTCAGGAATTGATTCACCGTTTTGGAGAAGACGTTGTCAGACGAGGCGGGCTAAAAGTATACACAGCTCTGGACCCCGCCGCTCAAGATGCTGCTGAAAAAGCACTGACCACTAAGGTAAAAGGGCTTCCCAAGGGCAGTATGGTGACCCAAGGGGCGCTCATTGCTTTGGACGTCAAAACTGCCGAAATCATCTCGATGGTGGGAGGCGTTGATTTTACCAAGAGTCAATTCAACAGTGCCACTCAGTCAAAACGGGCAGCGGGTTCTCAATTTAAGCCTATTGTGTATCTTACCGGGCTTCGACTGGGTATGATTACGCCAGACACACCCATTTCAGATCACCCCATCTGCTTTTTTACCGGATACTCCAACTGGTGCCCGAAAAACTGGGACGGAAAGTACCTGGGCGCAATGACCATCCGGCGCGCCCTGGCCCTGTCTCGAAACACGCCCACGGTGCAAATTGGGATGAAGGTTGGCATTGACGAAGTCATTAAAACTGCTCAGTTGGCCGGTCTTACCTCTCCAATTGACCGAAATTTTTCAAGTTTACTAGGGTCTTCCGGATTTTCTCCGCTAGAAATGGCGACAGCGTTTTCTACCCTTGCCCGGGGCGGTATTCGGATGTATCCCACTGCGATTCGCCGGGTCATCGATATCCGAGGCCGGACAGTGCCCATCAATGCCCTGGCACCAGAGCGCACATTGGACGCGGGTCCGATTGCCCAAATTAACAATATCTTGATTGATGTCGTTGAAAAAGGTACTGGAGTGAACGCTAAACTTCCTGGCAGACAGGTTGCCGGGAAGACAGGGACTACGGATAAGGTGCGAGATATCTGGTTTACTGGCTACACCCCAGAAATTGTTGCGACCGTGTGGATGGGCAATGACCGGTATATTCCCCTCAACGGGGTGTTCAGTTCGGATGCCGCCAAAGTTTGGCACGACTTTGCAGATGGCTACTTTAAGACCCACCCAACTGTGCCCAGCCAGTTCCCAGAGCCCGATAAAGTCACCTCCTCTGATGCTCGCCACTTTGTGCTGAATATGACGCCTTCCTCGGCTGGAGCACCCAATGCTGGCCCCAATCTGCCACCCCCCTCTGCGGGAAACCCTTTACAAAAACAGCCTGGAAATGCCCCTGTTCCTCTGACTGCTCCTGTGCCGGGTTTTCCCACCACAGACTCTTCCCCACCTCTGCCCACTCCCTCCCCCAATGGAAATTCATCCGCCCCAGTACCTAACTAAATTTTTCAATTCCAAGGGCTTGTGTTTCAATAAACACACCATGAAAATTCACTTTATCGATGAACCCACCCCCTATACCGGTGATGAACTGAGCAACCACTGGATCTACAAGAACTTTGGGATCCTGGGTGATGCCGTGGTTAGCTTTGTTGGACCCTGTGATGTTTCGCAAGGCCGGATGGTGGATCTTGAAGATGTCCTCAATGATGATTTTATCTACTCCACCCAGATGCTCCACTTTATTGTGGAAATGTTTGGACTCACCTTACAAGACGGTGTCCTACTCCAACGATTGTTTTCCTCGATGATCCACGACAAAATCAACACCGAGCTCAATCGCTACGCCATTAAGCGCCGTGGGGATGATCTTTTTTATCAGGACAGACAAAAATTATCTGTCTCTATCTGCACAGTCAGCCCAACGTCTATATTGATTCATACAGGGCTCAATGTTGAGGCTGTGGGAGCTCCTGTTGAAGCGGCAGGACTCACTTCAGAGCTTGGTATTCAGGGTATTAAATCGTTGGCGATGTCCTGCATGAGAACACTGGCCGACGAGTGGGAAGACATTAAACGCTGTTGCTGCAAGGTCAGAGCGGTTCACTAGTAACGAGATTCCAAAAGTAAAGAAATTACAGAAAACGATTTCCAGAGGATTTATGAAAAAATGGGTGTTCGCAACTTACTGATCGTCTTTTTCTCAACGGTAGCCGCCTCGTTGGTGGTGTTGATTATTTTTTTCAATCTTTTTTTTAAGAACGTAGACCTCTCCTTTAACACAAAAACACCCGAAGGCGCTCCCACCATCAACGGGGCCAAATTAGACCCCAATAGCCCAGAAGCGCAAGCTAACCAGGCCAGTACAGAATCCAGCTGGGGCAATAATCCGCAGTATTTGGGCAGTGCTGCTATGGGCAGTGCTTCGAGCGGTCGCTTTATTATGCGCTCTCATATTAAAGTCCCCCCCGAATATGAGCTGCCTGCACCGGTCTCAAAGCCTTCTAGCACTCCAGAAGCAACAGAGGCTCCCACTGCCGATGCTAACAGCGAAGAAACCCCTACTCCAACAGGACTTCCTGTGGCGAAACCCAAGACGCTTCCTCCCAACAAGCCATTACCTACAGATACCCGTCTGAGTGATACAAAAGGCATCCCTTTGCCTCCAACCACGGCCAAAAACACCCTTACAGGCCCACCTTTACCCAAACCGCCAGTCGCAAAAACCGGGTCCATCAAACCCAAGGCGCCAACCAGTCCCCCGGTTCCGACGTTTAACAATGAAGACAATAGCCCGCCTGTCCCCGAATAGTCATCAGGCCAATCTGTCAAAGCGGTCTATAGTTCCTTTTACAGCATTCTGCGATTGGATACGTTTTTTCTCTTTGAGTAAATTTAAGGCCTGTGTGTCCCCTTCTAGGGTCCCGGTCGGCTCCCCGCCGAGTGCAATCAACTCACGAGTGATGGCAGACAACGGCAGATGCTGGCGTTTGTGATGCCCGCGCCCTTCATGCTTACTATTGCCAATGCGAATAGAACTGGACTCCATAGACGGTCTCTCCGGTTAACAGGGCGTGTACTGTCTAATCGGCAGCCATGGGCAGCAGCTTAAATAAACTGTGTAAACATAAAAATGGCACGAGCCAGCCATAAGCCGGATTCTGTCTTG
>CAZZIY010000174.1:0-4879 GCA_964654525.1 uncultured Vampirovibrionales bacterium
CAGAAACTCTTTTTGAAGGACAATCTGACTTTCAAAAAGTGACGGTGGTGGATACTATCGCTTACGGCCGTATGCTGCTGTTAGACGACCTGGTTCAAACCACTGAGCGGGATGAGTTTATTTATCATGAAATGATTGCCCACATCCCCCTTCTCAATCTTGGAAACCCGCCAGAGCGTGTTTTGGTCATTGGCGGGGGGGACGGCGGTACTGCTCGTGAAGTGCTGAGACATCCCAGTGTCCAAGAAGTCGTTGTTTGCGAGATTGACGGACTAGTGATTGATGCTTGCAAGCGCTTTTTGCCCTCGATGGCAAGCGTTTTTGACAATCCCAAAGTGACAACCTTAGTACAAGACGGGATTGAATATATCGCCACTCAAAAAAATGCCTTCGACGCTATTTTAATTGACTCTTCCGATCCGGTCGGTCCTGGGGAAGGCTTATTTACTGAAGCGTTTTACCAAAACGTAAAGGCTGCCCTAAGACCGGGTGGTATCATGGTCAATCAAAGTGAATCACCGATGGCCCAGCAGCGTTCTTTTAAACTGATTTACAGCCTGCTAAACCAGGTTTTCCCGATTGTAAAACCCTATATTGCTACCATCCCAACCTATCCCGGTGGTTACTGGAGCTGGGCCTACTGTAGTGAGACTAAGCAGCCCAATGCCACCACGCAACAAACTTTGGCACAAAGCATAGAGAAAGAGACTCAATATTTTAACCAAGGCATCCGAGAATCCAGTTTCGTTCTGCCCAATTTTATTCAGTCTCTCGTTTCTGAAGCAACTCAGAATCTGTCTCCACGAAGCTTATCTGTGTGTTAAGCGGCCCTTTTTTATCCCGAGAATGGATGGGGGCCTGTGAAAACTTTGACCAGGCTGACTGGGTGATGGTTGGCTTACCGTATGACGGCACATGCTCATACCGGCCGGGGTCTCGCTTTGCCCCAGAACTGATTCGACAAGCCTCCTGGGGGTTAGAGTCTTATTCGGCTCGCCAAAATAAAGATTTCACCAGCATCGCTTTTTTCGATGCCGGCGATCTGGAGCTCCCCTTTGGCAACCGGGATGCTTCATTGGCCCTAATCCAAAAAGCAGCCCGTGAAACACTGGCCGCCAACAAACGTTGGCTCGGGATTGGTGGGGAACACCTGGTGACGTTTCCGGTCATTCAGGCTTATATACAAAAATACCCCGATCTGGCCGTTGTTCATTTTGATGCCCACGGGGATATGCGCGAAGATTATTTGGGAGAACGTCTTTCGCACGCAACTGTGTTGCGGCGTATTGCCGAATTAACGGGTCCAGAGCGCATTCTGCAAATTGGCATTCGTTCTGCCCCAGCCGATGAATTTGCCTGGATGCGGGCTAACGAAACGTTGGTGACAGATACCGCAGATTGGGAGCAAAAAAAACACCGCATCGAAGGCCGTCCCGTATTTATCACCGTGGATTTGGATGTGCTTGACCCCAGTGTACTCCCAGGGACAGGCACGCCAGAACCTGGTGGGTTTAGCTTTCGGGAATTAATCGATTGGTTTGATCTCCTGAAACCTCTCAATCGAGTGGGCATGGATGTCGTGGAGCTTGCCCCGCATTATGATGCATCAGGTGTGTCAACTGCTGTAGCAACCAAGGTGATTCGGGAACTCCTTTTGCTTTAAAATCGATATCCCTATTAATTAGATATCAACACTATTGATTGAGGGGATTTTATACCCCCATGGTTTATTCTTGCATGGTTTATTCTTCAGCAACTATCCCAGGTTACGAAGCCATTTTCCGCCGGCGCTGTTATCACAAAAAACCGGATATTCATTTTGCTGGGAAAAAATCGGGGGATCCCGTCAATTCTGATTCTGGCGCTGATTTTAAAGTAGGCTTTCTCGACCGTAGAATTCAGTCTTGGCTCAGGCAGTTCTGGGTTCGAGGAATCTACCGAAATAACCCAAACTTAGCTGAAGCGATCCTTCAGCGGTTTCAACAGCTTAGAAGCAGTGATTTTTCGCACACGGATTTTGTCATCAGTGCCCGAGATGTTCTGGCCCAAAAATCACTCACTTCGCCAATAGCCGATGGCCGTAAAACGCTCCAAGAAAACAGAACGATCCTGCGTACTGGCGAAATTTTGCAACTACTTGATCAATTTGCCCCAGACTGGCTCAGTGGCGAAATAAATACTGCAAATAAATGCTATTTAGATATTGGCTGCGGTGACGCTGCGATTACCCAAAAATTAGCCGACTCCCTTCAACTCAATCCTAAGCACGTGATGGGCTTAGAAATTACGACAAAAACTTCTGGAGAAAGCGCTACAGCCAGTTCTGTCCCAGTCTGTTACTATGACGGGGTCTCGCTTCCCGTCAAAGACCAATCTCAAGATCTGGTCAGCTCACTGATGGTGCTTCATCACGTGAAAGATCCCGAAGCGATGATGGACGAAATAGTCCGTGTGTTAAAGCCAGGAGGCTTACTACTGGTGCGCGAAGTGGACGGAAGTGATCCTGCAGTTTGTGTGTTTAACCGCTTGGTCGACAGTTATTTTTATGACGTGCTGAGCAGCGATCCCAGCAAACAAAGCATGCCGTGTCACTACAGAAGTATTCACAATTGGGCTCAGTCTTTCCAAGCACGCGGCTTGGAACTGATCGCCAAAAGACGTTTTAAAACCAATCCCGCCTTTGAACCACCCAATTTAACCCAGGCAACTTATTTGCTCTTACGAAAACCCTCGTTGCCATTCGATAAACAAGCCTAAGTCAATTTTATCTGCTCGGTCTTATAGCAGCCCCTTATCCGGGAAACGAGGGGACTGGTTTTGTAACCCCCCAATTTGTAACAAATAATGAAGCTTCTGTAGGGCTATGGCAATCTTAATATTTTATTTGTTTTTATTTTTTTATATCACATTAATCCAAATGTCCTTTTCGTGTTCCTCAAGCCAAAAACGAACGAAGGACTCTTTTCGGAAGAGAGGAGTAGCAATCCATGCTCAATTATCAAGGGCTCAATTATCAAGGGCTCAATTACCCTGGCATGCAGATGCCGCAAGTGAATCCATTATTACAACAATATCAACAAGCTGTCTTGGCAGACCTTCGCGACGATGGTGTGATCAACGGCAGTATCTTCAATAATATGCAAGGTGGGGGCCTGCCACAATTACCTCCGCAAATGCCTCCGCAATTTGGTGGTCCTCAATTCGGTGGTGGTGGTTTCCCAGGAATGGGCATGCCACAAATGCCTCCGCAATTTGGTGGTCCTCAGTTCGGTGGTGGTTTCCCAGGAATGGGTATACCGCAAATGCCTCCGCAATTTGGTGGTCCTCAATTCGGTGGCTTCCCCGGATTCGGACAGCCTCAATTACCCGGCTTGTTCCCCATTTATCCTCAACAACCTCCGCAATACGGCGGCGGTATTCAAGACTTACTCAGCCGTTTGCTCTCCTTATTGATGCAACAGCAGGGTGGACACTGCGGACCACAACCACCCGTCCGCAAGTCAGAGATCGATCAAAAAGGTGATGGCGTTTACAACTACGATCTCGGTTCCTCGGGTGACAACAAAATTAAACAAGGTGGAACCAACAACACCAACGTGGTTTACAGCCTTAATGGTAACGACACCTTAACCCAAGATGGGTCGAAAAACAGAAACTACGCTAGTTTAGCAGGTGGCAATAACACCGCTACATTGTCTGGTTCTGAAAACAAAAACATTGTGGTTGCCGGAAACGGAAACAACACTGTTTCCACAAACGGCAGCAAAAATACCGACACCATCCGTCTTGGCAGTGGTGCAGACAACGTGACTCTGCGCAGCACCGACAGCACCTCTAACGTGAGCACCGGAGCTGGCAATGATGAAGTCCGCGTTGCCACCGATAAAGGGACAGTCACTGTCAATGCCGGAACCGGTCAAGACCGCGTGACCATTGATGGTGCCAAAGATACCAAAGCCACTGTCAACCTCGGCAAGGACGGAGAAAGAGATGAACTCCGTGTCGCTGCCAAAGGCAAAAACGATGTGACCGTGACCGGTGATGATAAAGACATCGTTCGCCTAGAAGGCAAAGCGACCGATTGGACCAAAACCACGGTCGACGGAAAAACCGTCTACACCCACAATACAGAGGGAACCAAAGTGACACTCGGTGACGGCATTGTCGACACCAACGTGAAATTTGGGGCCGCTGTGGGCGAACATTCCCAAGTCGTGGGTGACCCTCACTTCATTATCGACGGCCATATGTACGACGTCCAAGGCGAAAACGGTAAAACCTACAACATCATCAAGGACGGTGATCTTCAGGTTAACTCCCGATTCGGCTCTTGGGGGGGTACCGCCACCGTTCAGAAAGAGATTGGTGTCAAAGTGGGCAACCAAAAACTCAATCTCAACGCTGAAACGGGCAAAGCCCAAATCAACGGTGCTGATATGGAAGTCAATAAATCCTACGATATCGGTAACGGACAGACCGCTGTCTGGAACGGCAGTACGCTCCAAGTAAACACCGAAGAATACACCATGCAGTTTGTATCCCGCGGAACCTACATTGACAGCTACGTTGATGTGACTTCCAAAGGTGCTGAATGGAACGGTGTGCTCGCTCACGGTTTACTCGGCCAAAACATCCGCGACGGACAAACCGTTGTCTCGGCAACAGACCAACAAGGAACCGGGGCTATCGCCGGCAACTACCGTCAGTATGAAGCAGCCGACGTATTTGCGGACTGGACCAATCCTTTCAACCGCTAATCGTCAAAAGACAATCTGCCAGTTCACTTCATGTGAATACATTCAAACCCTCTGTACCCAAAAGGCACAGGGGGTTTGTGTTTCCAACACAATCACAAAGTAACAATTTATACATATTTAAA
>CAZZIY010000175.1:0-4820 GCA_964654525.1 uncultured Vampirovibrionales bacterium
TACAATGGTGGCTCATTACATTGGCTATTCTACCTCAGGTCTGACCCAGAGTCTGGTCAAGCGGCTTTTGCACGGTAAGTGGCGAGCTGTATGAAACGTCTTAGCTCATTGAAGCCACAGCCTG
This sequence comes from uncultured Vampirovibrionales bacterium, assembly GCA_964654525.1. Classification (GTDB taxonomy): domain Bacteria; phylum Cyanobacteriota; class Vampirovibrionia; order Vampirovibrionales; family Vampirovibrionaceae; genus JAIEMW01. The sequence goes on from CAZZIY010000175.1 coordinate 125, forward strand.
TTTGGTGTCTAATATTTAATGAGTGAATTTGGTGTTCGATGAGTTTACCGTGCTAATGACAATTTTTTCAGCGCTGGGGGGTGTCCCCACACAATCACTGCAAGCACAAGGCCTTTTGGGTATTGGGCTGATATACGCTATTGCCTACGCTATTTCCAATAACCGTAAAGCCATCTCTTGGCGTTTGGTCAGTAGTGGTCTTGCCCTGCAGGTGGTGTTGGCTATCTTCATCTTGAAGATCCCACTGGGAAAACAGTTGTTTCACTGGTTGGGACAAGTTGTAGAGCGTATTTTGAGTTTCGCTGATGCGGGGGGCGGTTTTGTCTTTGGTCCTTTGGTCAGTGATAAAGCCAAGATGGTTTCTCTGTTTGGGCCTGCCGGAGGCTTTATTTTTGCCTTTAAGCTGGTGCCTACCATTATTTTTGTGGCAACCTTGGTTGCCATAGCCTATCATATTGGGCTGATGCAGCGTGTGGTTCAAGCGATCGCTTGGGCGGTCAACCGAGTGCTCGGCGCCAGCGGTGCAGAAGCGCTTTCTAACACGGCCAGTGTCTTTGTTGGTCAAGTTGAAGCTCAGTTGTTGATTAAACCTTATGTAGACACGTTGACTCAATCGGAATTGCTCACCGTAATGGCAGGCAGTATGGCCTGCATTGCCGGAGGAGTTATGGCTGTCTATATCCAAATGGGTATACCCGCAGAGTACCTGATGGCCGCTAGTATTATGGCCGTACCTGGTGCTCTGGTTATCTCTAAAATTGTGTATCCAGAAACAGAAACGTCTCTGACACGGGGAGAAGTTAAAGCTTCTGTTGAGACTCATACAGTGAATGTTATTGATGCTGCCGCTCATGGGGCGTCAGACGGCCTTAAAATTGGCCTGAATGTCTGTGCGATGTTGATCGGGTTTATTGCGCTGATTGCGATGCTTGATTTTGTGATTGCTCAACTGGGCTTATTGCTCGCAGGGATTGGTTTGAGTGCTCAGCCTCTGGGATTAGATTTATCAGCACTCTCACTCAAAGGAATATTGGGCGCCTTGTTTTACTGGGTAGCCTTGGCTTTGGGTGTCCCAAGTCAGGACGCAACTATCGTGGGAGGCTTGATGGGTACAAAGTTGGTGGTGAATGAGTTTGTCGCCTACACCAGCTTGTCACCACTTATTACAGCCAAAGCCCTCGCCCCAAAATCTATTGCCATTGCGAGCTTTGCCCTGTGCGGTTTTGCCAATTTCAGCTCGATTGCGATGCAAATTGGCGGAATTGGTGAGATGGCTCCTTCTCGAAAAGCAGATCTGGCGCGTCTCGGCCTAAGAGCCTTGTTTTGTGGGACCGCGGCATCTTATGTTTCCAGCGCGTTGGCTGGGATTCTCCTACCCCCTGAGGGTCTCAATGCCGATTCTTTCAGTGGTCACGTGGAATCGTTTGAGTCCTTTTTGTTGCCGGTGTTTGTGATGGTGTTGGCAATCGGGGTGTTGGTATTGGGGGTCGTTAAGCATCGAGACTCCAGTCAAGTGCCAGTAGAGTAGCAGAAGATTTTTGGATGAAAGGAAACCTTAAGAATGGTGACTGATGTGACGGATACGATCAACCCTGATACCTTAATCTGGAAGTCAGAAGGCGTTGGTACCAACGCAACAGAGCGGTTTTTGGCCCGAGAAATGCTTGGCGTGGTAGAAGCAGCGGCTTTGGCTGCTGGGCGCTTGATGGGTCGGGGTGATAAGAAGGCAGCCGATCAGGAAGCAGTCACTGCCATGCGTCAATCACTGGAAATTATCCCCATTAACGGGACCATCGTGATTGGAGAAGGCGAGCGGGATGAAGCTCCAATGCTCTTTATCGGCGAAAAGGTGGGCCAGGGCGGACCTGATTTGCCGGAATTGGACATTGCTGTAGATCCCCTAGAGGGAACGAATTTGGTTGCCCATGGTCTGCCGGGGGCCGTGGCAACCTTGGCGTTGGCTCCCAAAGGGGGGCTCTTTCATGCGCCCGATACCTATATGGATAAACTGGTGGTGGGTCCTCAGTCCAAAGGCAAGGTGGATATTAACGCCCCCGTGAAATATAACCTCAATACGGTGGCGATGAGCCTGGGCCGACAGATTGAAGATCTCACCGTGGTGATACTGGACAGACCTCGCCATGCTGAATTGATCAAGCAGGTTCGAGAAACGGGCGCGCGAATCCAGCTTATTTCAGACGGGGATATGATGCCGGCTATTTCGACGGCGCTGAGTGGGGCAGGTGTCCATCTGGTGATGGGTACTGGTGGAGCTCCGGAGGCTGTTTTAAGTGCAGCTGCTGTAAAATGCTTAGGCGGTGAGATACAGGCCCGACTGCGCTGGCGCAACGAAGATGAGAAAAAACGCGCCACTGAGATGGGACTGACCGACTTGTCCGAAGATAAGGTCTATTTCACCGAAGAATTGGCGCCTGCCAAAGAGATTGTTTTTGCCGCATGTGGGATTACCACAGGTCAAGTGCTAAAAGGAGTTAGTTATTTTGGGACAGGTGCCCGGACCCATAGTATTATCCTCACCTATAGCACCGGTTTGGTTCGCTTTGTGGACACAATCCATATGAACCGAGAGCATCCAGGCCCTGTTCAGCTGTATTAAGTGATTAAACTGAACCTTAGGTCAGATGAAATATCTTTGCGATACTGCTGACAAAGCTGTCACCTAAGAATAGGACGATTAAACTACCCAAGACCAAGGCGGGCCCCAGCGGCATATAAGTGAAGCTTTGCCGTTTTTTAATCTGGAGCAAAAATATAATCAAACACGTGAGTGTGGCCGCCATGCAGGTCAGTAAAGCTATTGTGAGCATTGCGTGGCTAAGCTTCAGCTCACTGAGCCAAAGGGGAAGAAGTCCAAAGGCGACGCCGGCACCACCGGTGCCTAATGAGAGGTAGTCCTTGGCCTTGATCCACTGAATCACCATAATGGGAATGGCCATCAGTGATTGCAGAATAAAGCCAAAAACAATGGCCAGCAAACACCCTTGCCAGCCAATAAAGGCACCCACTCCCATCATGAGGTGAGTATCCCCGTGTCCAAATCCATCCGTTCCTAAAAATACTTGGCTGAGCAGAATCATGCCTTCAAACAGAACCAACCCCACCAATATACCCATCAACGCATCCGTAAAACTCATCGGGAAATCTACCGTTAGCAAGCCCAAGTTGAGCGTCCAGGTACCCAGAGCGCGGTGCCCCAGATCGAAGAAGTTAAACAAGAGCCCTGCGGGGACCAAGGAGAGTGAGTTAATCTGAAAGATGAGGCTTTCTCGGGCATCCGTAATAATAATCACAACCAAGTTGGCCATTAAAAACCACAGAAAAAGCGTCTCCCAGTGCCAACCGCCTATCCAATAACAGGCCGTAAACAGTACTGCGGTTAACAGCTCAATAAGTGGATATTGGATACTAATGGGGACTTTGCAGCTTCGGCATTTGGCACCCAAGAGGAGATAGCTAAGAACGGGGATATTGTCGTAAGGCTTGATGGGCGTATTACAGTGGGTACAATGAGAGGCAGGAAAAGTAATCGATTCTTCGCTGAGAAAGCGTAGCCCAACCACATTGAGAAAACTACCAATCATTAAACCCAAAACGGGCACGCACCAGAACCAAAACGTATCGAGATAGGACATCAGGTCCGAGATCTTTCGTTGGTCTGCCCCTGACTGCTTTCAGACTTACTCAGTGCTTGGGACATGAGATCGAGTGCTTTGCGAAGCCGCCGACTGACCTGCATTTGAGAGATCCCCAATTTTTGGGCGATTTCTGTTTGGCTTAAGTCTTCAAAGAAGGTCATTACGATCACGGTTCGGTACTCTTCTTTGAGCTTGGCGAGTGCGTTGTCAATCGTAATTTTATCTTCTTGATTGAGTAAGAACTGGTAATAACGATCGTCGACAAGTCTCTCGATATAAACCGTTTCAGAGTTGCCTTCCTGAGTAGCGAATTGGTCGAGAGAAATGGGCTGTCTTCGTCTATCAATTTCTTGAGCTTGAGTGACCTTGTTGACCGGGCATTGTAACTCTTCAGCAATTTCTAAGTCGGTTGGCATTCTGCCTAACTCATCACTGAGTCGCTGTATGATTTGATTAACCCGGTAATACAGCTCGTACATTTGGCGAGGCGCTTTGATCATACTGGATTTATCTCGCAAATAGTGCCGTATTTCCCCAGTAATCAGATAGGTAGCATAGGTTTTAAAACTAGTTCCTGCACTAGGATTGTATTTATCAAGCGCCTTCATCAGGCCAATGCTACCAACCTGGGTGATGTCTTCTACAGGGTCGCTGCTGCGGCGAGCAAGGCCGCCGGCAATTTTTTTGACGTAAGGCATTACAGCCTCGACCAAATGCTCTCTAAGGCGCTCGCGAGACCGTGTTCCTGGCTCACTGGCAGCATATTGAGCTAACATCTGATCAAGATCTGGGGTAAAAATATGGTCGTTACTGGTTTCACGCGTCATCGCATTTAAGTGCCTTTACTGGATGGGGCCTGATTGCATTATAGCATTGGGAGACAGGCCTTTAAGCGGATTGGCGCTGAAGTCATGAGAAAGTCATGAAAGAAGTCTATGACCATGAAAGAAGTATATGAATATGATGAATTGTCTTGAAAAATACAACGTCATTGGGCACAATGGGAGAAAATACTACAAACTCAAGGGCTTATACCGATG
>CAZZIY010000176.1:0-4816 GCA_964654525.1 uncultured Vampirovibrionales bacterium
GAGACACCGCCCGCAGCCATAACATAAAGGCTGGCTCACAGTGAGCATCTCTGGGCTGAATGTGAAGGCTTCCGTTGGACAGACGGGCACACAGGCCCCGCAGAGGATGCAGTCTGGCATCTTTAGCTCAATTTTTCGGAAATGCGGATCAGGGTCGAGGGGAAGGCTCACCATGACCAATGGTGGAATCTCAGCTTTGGCTGCCTGAATCCCGAGAGCAATAGCCTCTACTACCGATACTTTCGGGGCAATATCAATGCAATCTACCCCTGCAAGCGTGAAACAGGTAGCGAGTTTTTCTAAAATGCTTAGCTCTGTGAGGCTTCCACCACCAATCAGTTTGAAAAAATTACCAATGCGAAGGGCTTCAAGTACTTGATCTCGTGAAGGCGAATCTTGGCAAAGGGAATGGGGTGGATTGAATGTCGTCATCGAAAAGGAATCCTTACCTTAAACCGGCAATTGCCTCTTGCCCTAAACCAGCAATTGCTTGAAGGGAGGATCTATTTTAGGATAAACAATGACCCAAAACATATGGTGTGCCGATGTAGCTCAGTCGGTAGAGCAACGGTTTCGTAAACCGTGGGTCGCAGGTTCGATTCCTGTCATCGGCACGCTTGTAAGAAATATCCGCCCGCTGACTCAGATTTCACTGGAATCCAATTGACCAGCGGTAGACAAAGATTCCCCGAGTACAGGGGTGACTCTCGATGTATTTTTTCACCCGTAGGAGTGTTATCTCATCCATCGCGTGGGTTTTGGGTAACAGTAAAACACCGCTATCAGATAACAAATCCTTGGCCAGTACCATATTGAGCCGGAGATCTTTGGCGAAAATCTCAATTTCTGCATCTTTATCTTCAATAATGGATTCGTTTTCTTGGACATAATCGCTCAAAATAGCGACCAATTCGGGGTCAAACTGAATGCTGGCCTTATGTTGAATCAGGGTGATTACACGGGCAGGTGTCATTAAAAGACTGTTATTGCTATGTTGAATATCACTATATAGGCACTTATCATAATAATCGACCAAAGCAATAATGCGTGATCCAATCGGGATTTGCTTGCCCTTTAACGCATCTGGATAACCATTCCCGTTAAACCATTCATGATGATGACGAACCCAGTAAGCAGCTTGATCTGCATTGGGGATAAGACGAATCAGCTGCTCTCCACTGTGGACGTGTTGCTGTAATATTTCTTTCTCGTATTGATCCGGTAATGCCATTTTGCCAATATCATGAAGCAGAGAGGCGATGTGGAGTTGTCGCAGTTCATCGATTCTGAGTCCGTAGCGCTCGCCAATGATTTGAGATAAATGGCTGACACGGCGGGCATGATTGCCAATCACCGGGCTGTGCATTTCCGAAAGATGAGATAAAACATCCAGGCTGCCCATCAAACTTTTTTCAAGTTGGGTGTTGAGTTTGGTAATTTGTTTGGTTCGGTCCTTTACCTTTGCTTCCAAGGTTTGGTTGGCTTCAGCCAGCCGGTTATTTTTTTCTTGTATTTCAGCCAATAGATTTTTATTTTCTTGCACCAGATGATATTGAGCCAGACAGTTTCTTAAAGAAATTTTCATGTCGGCTTCATTCCAGGGTTTGGTAAAAAAGCGGTAAATTTCACCCTGATTGACAGCGTCGAGTACCGCGTGAATATCGGCGTAACCAGAGAGAATGACCCGAATACATTCGGGATATAGAGCTTTGACATGTTGTAAAAATTCATTCCCGTTCATTTCTGGCATCCGCTGGTCGGATACCACGAGCTGAACACGTTGATGCGCCATAATCGTCAGTGCATCATTCCCGCTTTGCGCAGTTAAAACAGTGTAACCTTCGTTTCGCAGCATTCGTTTCAGTGACGTTAAAATATTGCTTTCATCATCGACCAATAAAATCGTGTCCAATGCAGTGGGTTGGTAAGACACAAAACTTTCTTCACGGCTTTCTTCATGGGTGGTGTGTTTCATAATGGAACTCCTTCAATCGGTAAGGCAATGTGAAAGGTGGTCCCAACCCCAACAGAGCTGTCTACATTGATACAGCCTTTATGCTTTTCAATAATTCCATACACGATGGATAAACCAAGACCCGTTCCTTTGCCGACAGGCTTGGTCGTAAAAAAGGGATCAAAAATGGATTTGAGTTGATGCTCTGGAATCCCTGCCCCGTTGTCTTGAATATAAATATGAATCGTATGATCATCTGCCCGTGTCGCAATACGTACTTCTCCTTTTTCTTCAATGGCTTGAGCGGCATTGACCAGTAAATTCATAAAGACTTGATTAAGTAGCCCGGGATAACACGCCAGCAAAGGGAGTTCAGCAAAATCTTTATAAATGGTGCATTTATATTTTAATTCGTTCCAAGCAATTTTTAAGGTGGTTTCAATACATTCATTGAGATTCACTTCTTTGACTTCTCCCTCATCAATACGAGAGAAGCTTTTTAAATTTTGTACGATGTCACGAACCCGGTTGATCCCGTCCTTTGATTCGTCTAGGAGTTGGGGAAGATCCTGAAAAATATATCCCAGATCTTCTTCCTGTTCGAGCTGATGGATTCGAGTCAGAATGATTTCTTTTTCAGGTATTGCTGAATTTAATTCTACTTGGGTTAAATCTTGATACTGTAAAATCAGTGATTTTAACGTTTCTGTATACTCACTTAAAGTGGTTAAATTACTGAGAATAAAACCAATTGGATTGTTAATCTCATGAGCAATACCTGCGGCCAATTGTCCCAGAGATGCCATTTTTTCGGACTGAACTAATTGTGTTTCCAAGCGTGTACGCTCGTTCAATTCTTGAACAAGTTGAAGATTCATCGAGCTTAAATCCTGTGTTCGCTTGCCCATCCGAATTTCCAACTCTTCTTTGGACTGTTTTAAAAATTTTTGGTATTGGCAACGTTCTTGCATTTTTCCAATTTGAAGGGCAATGCAGTTGAGTGTTTCACTCAAGATTGAGTCCATCTTAATTGGCTTAAATGAAAAAAACGTTATCACAGCGATAACGTTATTTCCGACACGAATAGGAAGGGCGACTCCTCCGTGAATGGGGTGACTGATATTTTCAATGGCTGGATAGCAGTTTGAAATCGCTGAGAGTTTGTTATGATACTCCTCTAACCAAACGAGCTGCTGCCGTAATAAAGCTTGATATGGAAAATCTGTAGGGCAATCCAATCCGTTGATTTCAGTGAGACTTTTTGGTAAATCTTGTTCGACTAACCAGGCCGATCCGGCCTGAAGCTGACCGTGAGAATCTGGGTAGAAAATATGACCCAGTTCCCACCCAAGGAACTGACAAATATTTTCTATCGTCAACTTCAGGGCTTTGTCGAGAACAGAGGCATCTAGATTGAGTTGGGAAAACGTTTGAAAAAGATGATTGCATAGTGCTAAAACTTGCTTTATCTGAATATCCTCATATTCAACAGGATAACTGTTTTTGGCATAGAGGATCTCTTTAGCTGCCATATTTAGCAAGCTCCTTTTTCTGGAGCAGGGTATTCACTCCGGTTGCGAGTTCCTCAATTTGAGTGCTTTTTTCAATGTATAGTTGGCATCCCATGATCTGACACCGCTCGTGCACAAAATCTTCGATTAACCCGCTGTATAAAACAACCGGTAATTGTGGATCTATTTTCCGAAGTTGTTTGAGCAGTGAAAACCCATTGAGATCGGGCAGAGAAATATCCAGAATCACGAGATCAAAGAAAAACAATTGTGCTAATTGGAGGGCTTCGTGGCTATTCTCAGCCGAGACAATGACGTAAGGGAGTTTGCGAAATTTTCGTTCAATGAGACGACGGTACTCTATTTCATCATCCACGTGTAAAATCGTATACACGTGAAAACGTGCCAATGGCGCTAGTGCGGTCATTATGCGGTACCCCATATTCACACGATCATTTTGTCTTAAATGTATTTATCGCCTGGGAACACTCGATTTAAAGCGTTAGCTATTGGGAGAGTTTTGATCTTGGTTTACCACGACCATTCCAACTCTACCATTCCAAAATCAGACCCGTTTTAAACGGGTGTGTGTCTAAAAATTAGATAATTGTTACAATTGCCCTGGATATTGATTTAACGGGATTGCGTAAAAGGATGGTACCCATCTGGGCTGACTTAATGATGCTGGGTTATATTGATTGCGAAAGGGGGGAGTTAAAAGCGGTGGATTTAAATATGGCGGGTTTAAAACCGGCCTTTGGATATTGTCCCTGCCCTGCATAAAGGGTGATGGAGTTGTGAATGTTTTTTTTGAAATGTCAGGTTTTGGTTGCGTGGTATTTAAGTGGCTATCTTTTACAGCAGAAGGCCGCGGGATCCACTGCCGAGTTGCGTACTCAGCCAGTGTTAATAATGGAATCGAAATCAGGGCTGAAATGAGAGACTGATAGCGTTTTAAAGCCAGATTATGTTTCATCAACGGATTTAAGAGTAGACAAACAACACCGCTGCTGACTGTGGCCAGGCTCACAATACAGGCCTCCCATTGAATTAACCGCTGGAAGGTATCCTTGGGTTTATCCCAGTTGTCGACCAAACGAAAAATCGAACCGACAGATCGAGTGGCAGTGGTATACAGCATGGCTTGCGCCAGAGGCGATGTGATGAATTTAGCGGCGACTTGTCTCATTGATAACACAACCCAGAACGCAATTTAACTGCGCTGTTCCCCAAAAAAGTAAAACCCAACCAAAACAAAATAATTGATAAATAGAAAGAATGGATAAAAGTAGCTGATATGTTTGTCACACCTATCAGCTGAGACATTAGCCCGTCTTCCGCTTAAAAAGAC
>CAZZIY010000177.1:0-4761 GCA_964654525.1 uncultured Vampirovibrionales bacterium
GTGGCATTATACGGAGAGATGTATCCGGTTAGAATATGACTAGCACAGGTCGTTGGCATGCCAGTAACGTTAATATTATCTTTAATCGCTATAGGCACACCTGCTAGTAAAGGTAAGATTTCTCCTGCAGCAACTTTTGCATCAACAGCAGCAGCTTCAGCCAGGGCTGTATCACCATGAACCGACAAAAAAGCGCCAATATTTAAATCTTGCTGAGCAATAGCCTGAAGTGACTGCTTCAATACACTGACTGCAGTTACTTTGCCTTCTTGTATCTGACGGTGAGTTTCTAACGCGCCCTGAAATGCCACAATGTTTGTCCTTCATCACGAGTATTATTCTGAGTATTGTACCGTAAGCCAACACCGCATCAGCACATGTGTTGATGCAGGGTGAGAATATATCTAAAATATATAACGTATTGTAACAATTATGACGTGAGTCGTGCTTAAGCGTCAATTTTTCCCAGTTTGCTGTTTTTTTATTATTAGAGGCACGTATATTTTCTCAGCACGGACTGAAGGGGTTTAGTAAAAAATGTCATCTCCGGCAGTAATTTGGCAACTTTCAAAGGATTATTTCAAGCGAAATAACCCGATTGAAACACTCGCCAAAACCATGTTTGAGACAGCGTACAACCTCATTACCTTCAACAGCAAAATGAAATTGTTGAAATACAAATTCATGCTGGCCCAACAGCAGCTCAATAACATGGAGCAGTTTGTGGGCCAAAACCCGTATCAGGTCTCTAAAGGTTCGCGCTTCGACCGCGCTTACTAGACTGAGCTCCTGGTGCTTATTCCGTAAAACACAGTCAAAACTCATTACTCGGGGAAGTCACAAACACAGAAACCAAAGGGTGGATAGTTAGACCATGGGGTTCGCAGCCAATCAGGCCAGGTTATTGGCACTGATCGCCAGAAACAGCGATCTTCAGTTGGAGATGCAATTCGTTAACCAGAGACGCATGGCCCTAGGGAACATGATCTCGGGCGTGATGGACTTGCAGTCCAATTTGGCTCCCGATTCGCAAGCCAGTAAGGTGTTGGATGCCAAGATCCGACAACTTCAGCAAGCGGATAAGCTGCTTGAGATGCACTTAAACACAGTGACATCTCAACAAAAAGCAGTGGATACCCAAATTGACGGCGTCAAACAACTGATCGATAAAAACATTCAGAGAAGCTTCAGTTACGGAGGCGGTCGTTAAACCCGGCACAGCCTAAAGTAGACCAAAGCCACTTTGCATGAAACTGAACCAAGCCCGAAGATAAGAAGGCTTGGTAATTGGTGTTTCTTCTCACTATAATCTGTTGTTCATGAGTCATCCGTTTTTTAAAACCAAAATCCCTGCCAGTAGTGAGCGAATGCGTCTAAAAACCGCCCTCATGGGAATGGCTGGGTGGTCTTGGAAGGTTCTGACCGAACAGTACTGTGAATACCGATTAGACGGCGCGCCTAGCTCTTCAGACAATACAGGCTGGATCCGTGTCAAGCAGTATCAAAACGGGACGTTTACGCTTGAAAGTGCTAATGACTCAACCTATAACACTATTTTGGCTTTTCTAGGGCTTAAGAGTGCAGTACCTACTGACCCGGAAAAGAAAGAAGAAACACAAAAAACCAGCACTTCTGGCAGTCCCATTCCCAAAGATACCAGTTATATGGGCAGTGACGAGTCTGGCAAGGGTGATTATTTTGGCCCTCTAGTGATTGCAGGAGTTGCCGTCACGCCAGAGACCGAAAAACTCTTAGAAACGATGGGTGTGATGGACAGCAAAAAGTTAAAAGACAAACAAATTGGGGCTTTAGCCACACAAATCCGCACTCAGTTAGGCGCTTCAGCCATCAGTATTGTAGAAATCAGTCCAAAACGATACAACGAGCTCTATCAAACTTTTAAAAGCAGGGGGCAGAACCTGAACCATCTCTTGGCCTGGGGTCACGCCACTGTGATTGAGAATCTGCTTGAACAAGGAAATCCTTGCACCTGGGCTGTGGCCGATCAGTTCGGCAGTGAGCACTACATCAAACAACAGCTTAAACCCAAGGGTAAAACCATTCATCTTCATCAACAGCACCGCGCTGAGGCGATTACGGCTGTTGCCGCTGCCAGTATCTTGGCCAGAGAACGTTTTGTGCAAAAACTCCAAAAACTGTCTGCCGACGCTGGGACGCCTCTGCCACCAGGAGCCAGTGCGGCCGTAAAAACAGCCGCTCGACAATTGGTTCTCTCTAAAGGGGCTTCTTATCTAGGGCAAGTGGCAAAATTGCACTTTAAGACCACACTTGAGGTCACCTAAGATATAGAGACTTTTAGCCATTACAAATTTGACACCCCAAATTTGACACTTATGACACTTATATCGTAAAACTCATGTCAGGCAATAATGTCGACTTGTTTGATATTGGCGCTTTGTTGGGAAACCGGGTGAAACGCCTGGACTGTGCCGCAACTGTAACTTGTCCCCTCTGAGAACATCGAAGACAAGAAGTCAGAACACCAACGCTGCAGCCGTTGAATTCACATTTTTTGACTCACCCTTATTGCTTTACCCCCCTGCGAGCACAGGGCGTATCCGAGCAACGTGTATTGAATTTGCCGCTTCTAATAAGAAAGATGGCAATGCCCGGTCTTCACGCCTGACTCTCTGGGAATCCCCCCCTCAGGAGACCCCCATTCAGGAGACTTGATGCAACCGGTCGCAAATCGTTTTTATAGCAGTTTTCATCGCCCGATCAGCCTACCCCAAAGGCCGCCTTACACTACCAGTACCCAGGCTTTTCAGGCTCACAGCACGCCCTCAAAAAGTGCCTCGTCTTTGGCTGTAACGGAAACACCAGAGCCCTTGGCAATTTTTCCTTCCGTGGGCAAAGCGGTTGGTCTCGTGAGCGCTGGATTCTTAACGGCATTATCAGGTCATTGGTTACTGACTTCTTCTGGAAAACAGTTTAAATCAGTACTGCCAGCCATGCCTGGTGTTACTTCCGCACAACGAGAACATCAGGTCTACTTATCACTGAATGATAATGCTACCTCTTTGATGGGGATGGCGTTTTATAATCCCGCTCTGCGCGGTACTCTTGTTGCCTACGTTGGTGCCAGTGTTCTTGGGTATCTTGCCACCAGTGTGTTGCAAGGGACTCAAGAGGCCTGGGTACGTCAGCGTGAAACCGACATTCGGGCACAACTGGTCGAGCGGCTACACCAAGTATTTCGCACCAGCATCCAAAAGAAACAACAAGCCGATGCGACACTGAAAGACGGTGCCAAAGCCAGCATCCACGCATTGCTCCTAAAGCACCATATCAACAACCCAGATGCATTTTTAGTTGACTGGACACAGCCAGAATCTCAAGCTGCCCGCCAAAGGATTGGTTTTGAGCCAACACACCGAACTGTCGCTTCTCAGTACCGGCATTCTTCCCATGGGTTTGCATTTCAAGGCATGCAGCAATTTAATCCAAACTCTGGCTTTAACACAGATGAACAACATCTTGCCTGGGCGATTCAAGGCGGGCTCTTCACAGCAGGGCTGGCACTGGGTGGGGTGGTCTGTGGGGTTCGTCAGTGGCTCAATAAACGGCTAAGCTCAGCGGCGAATAGGGTTCAAGCCAAAAACAAGAACGTGTTCTCAAAAAAACTCAAAATAACGCCCCCCGTTCAGCACAAAGTGATTGAAACCATCAATGCGATGAACCTAGAAGCACTCTTCTTGATGAAAGACAAGCGAATGCTGGGGCTTTTTCTGGTGCTAGGAGCTCTGGGACAAGTTGGGAAACTGGTACTCGACGGACTGAGAACCATTGAGGTGACCCGTGTCAATGCAATCACTGAGTACCGCTACCAAGCAGAGAACTGGCTTCGCAGAGACCCAGGGTTTCACCAAATCGCCGAAGAAGAAGCCCTACGCCACGAGCTTTTGCTCCTTGAAAAAGACTTACCACTTCTGAGGCAAGCTCCAGCTGGCGCACTACAACAGCGAATACAAACCATATTAACTAATATTGGCCGTAACTCTGCGCCTAAGTACTTCTTAATGACCCCGCCTGTCAATTTGGTCGATGCCCGAAGTTAGCAGGTCACAACCGTATTTATTGAGGACTGAGCAAGTATTGATAAGAGTAAGGCACCACTTGCTGCGTCAATTGCTCCAGCGCGTCGGCGTACAAGCGAATTTCATACTGGGCTCCAGGGTGCTTGCGAAGATGGATAAAATTCACCAAAGCCTGGAGTGAGGCTGTCCAGTAAAACTCGGTGTAAATCGAGAGCGGTAGCAGCCCTCTGGCTTGTTCTCTGGCCACACCGGCTGCAATCATTTCTTGGTACAGCTTTAAGGCACCTTCACATTGCTGAATATAAGCATTCTGGAGTTCGTTCTTTGGGTCGCTCACGCAATCATCCAAAGATGCTTGCTTATTGTCCGCAGATTGGGCCCGAAAACCATTGGGCACATAAAAATTAAATTCTGAGGCATCCACATAACGCAGACTCACCTCGTTCCAGGCATGATCCACACTGGCCGCCTCCGTGTACGCAATCCCCACCACATGCTTGTACCACTGACGGGCCACGAATTCTGGAACTTTGCAATGAAACTGGAGTTGCACATGCCGAAAAGGGCTCCAGTGTTTGTGCTCAGCCAGATACTTAATAAGCTTAATGTCTCCGTCACTAAGTTCTGTTTTTCTTTTTCCAAGAGAGACTCGAGCTGAGTTGACCACAGTAAGATCGTTACCCAAAGACCCAATCAATGCTAC
>CAZZIY010000178.1:0-4753 GCA_964654525.1 uncultured Vampirovibrionales bacterium
CGCTCAACAGCAAGTTCAAGAAAAAAGAGTGCAAGTGCTCTTTAAGGATGATGCCACAGCGTTTAACGGCGAAAAACATACGGTCTTCTCCGGTAAAGGTCGATTAAACGCCCAAATCACGGCTCTCCTGATGGGGGCTCTCACTCAAGTTGGGATTCCCACCTGTTTTATAGAAACAGACCCCAGCGTTCCTGAAGGCAATGCGCTCATCTATCAATACGGGCAAATGTTTCCACTGGAAGTAGTCGTGCGTAACCAAGCATTTGGCAGTGTCTGCAAACGCTTTGGATTTGAGTTAGGGTCGCCCTTTAAACAACCGGTGATTGAGTATACCTATAAGAGCGATCAATCAGGAGACCCCGTCCTCTCTGGTTCCATGATCCCAGCCTTATCAATTTTCCCTCCCACACTGAAGCAACCAGACCTACTGCTTCAGCAAATTGCTCAATGGTCGTTGGCTGCCAATGAATGGCTGGTTGCTATTTTTGCAGCAGTGGGGATTGACTGTGTTGACTTCAAGCTGGAGTTCGGTCTTAACCCGGCAGGAGAATTACTGTTGTGTGATGAACTCAGTCCCGATAATTTTCGGTTGCGGGATAAAACCAGTGGGGCAATTCTTGATAAGGATTGTTTTCGCTTGGATCAAGGTGATTTGATTGAGGCCTATGAGACTGTTTACAGCAGGTTAAATAGTTTTTTATCCCAATCAAACTGGCAAAATAAATGTCTCACGTCTGCCAATCCTGAGTTTCAACTGCTTAGCTACCAAGCCAATATTCATGTAGCCAGAACATCCGGCCTGTTACACCCTGAGAGTCGGGCAATTGAAAGCACGCTGCAGCAGACGGGCCATCACAATATTGAGACAGTCCTGGCAAACAGAGTCTTTGAGGTCAAGCTAAAGACAACGTGGATGACTGAGGCCATCAGTCAGGCCTCTGAATTGGCCCGTTCTGTTTTCTCTAACCCTGTGATTGAAACGGCCACAGTGACCGTTTCGCCTTGTTGGGAGTCAATTTAAATGTCTGCCGCACGCGTTGCGATTCCTGTTTTTCCTGCCTCTAACTGTGATAGGGACCTCTGGGATGCTGCTACTGAAGTGATGGGAGCAGAAGCAGTTTTTGTGTGGCACCAAGAGACGACTCTGGCTGGGTTCGATGCCGTATTAATCCCCGGTGGATTTAGTTACGGGGATTACCTACGGGCCGGGGCCCTGGCCCGTTTTTCTCCCATCATGCAAGCCGTCAAAGAACTGGCAGAAGACGGGAAACCGGTGATAGGCATTTGTAATGGCTTTCAAATATTGACAGAATCCGGTTTACTGCCTGGAGCACTGACGCGCAACGCAGGCCTCTGCTTCCAATGCCGAACCGTGTCACTGCGGGTGGAAAACAATCACACCCCATTCACCCACAATTACCAATCCGGACAAAAAATCACACTGCCCATTGCCCATGCAGAAGGGAATTATACCGCCAGCCCTGAAACACTGGCCAAGTTAAATGACAATAAACAAGTCATTTTTAGATATGTCGATGAGGTCAACGGTTCAGCAGAAAAGATTGCGGGAATCTGCAATCAATCCCGCACAATACTGGGAATGATGCCGCACCCAGAGCGTAATATTTTTGACGGCGGTACCTGGACCCGTGAAGGCCGTCTCTTGTTTGAAAGCCTGAAACATGCCCTATCATGAGTTTTACCGGTTCTGCTGAAAATACAAAGACCGCTTTAGGGCGTTTGGCACTGGTCGCAGGAGAGGGCGACTTACCCATTCGAGTGGCCGAAAATGCCACGGCCGAAGGATGGCATGTGACCGCGTTTTGTCTATCCAAACAGAATCAGGGGGCTCTAAAACAGTTTTCACCTGGGGGGATTCTCTCTATATCCCCCGGTCTTGTCGAAAAAAATCTAAGCCTGGGCAAGCAGCACGAGATTACCCACGTGGTTTTTGCCGGGAAAGTCAATAAATGGATTCTATTCACCAATCCCCGTATGGACAAACGGGCGATTGATATACTGCAAGCCCTTCGCCGCTGCAATGATGATCAAGTGATGGTGCAAATCATTGCCTATTTGGCCAACGAAGGGTATCAAATCCTGCCACAAACCCAATTTTTAACCGAACTATTCCACGGCTCACAGTGTTTTAGTCATGCCCAGCCTACTGAGACTGATTGGGCGGATATTCAATACGGCTTTGAGATTGCATCAGAAATGGGGCGCCTGGATGTGGGGCAAACCGTGGTCATTCGCAACAAGATGATTTTGGCCGTAGAGGCCATTGAAGGCACCGATGAGTGTATCCGCCGCGCGGGCCGTTGGGCCAAAAAAAAGGGCGGGATTGTTGTGAAATTGGCAAAACCAGAGCAAGATAACCGATTTGATGTCCCCACCGTTGGCCTGAGAACACTGAAACGAATTCATGAATCTGGACTTCACGGGCTTGCCACAGAAGCCAATCAGACGTTTTATCTTGATTTACCGGAAATGATTCGCTTTGCCAATCAAAAGAAGATGCTATTACTGTCCTTGTCTCGAGAAGAGGCGGAGCAAAAGACGATTTTATGAGTAAAAAACGCTTATTTATCAGTACGGGTGATGTCTCTGCCGATCACCATGCGGCCAACCTGGTCCGCAAATTGCAAGCAGAAAATACTGAACTGGAAATCCAGGCCATAGGGGGTGTTGCGCTCAAACAGACTAACATCCCTTTACTCGCCACCCACGAACACATGGGGGTGGTCGGTATGGGGCTTATTACAGCTGCGCCTTACCATTGGTGGCTGGGGCAAAAAATCCGGGCCCATCTCAAAGAATGGAAGCCGGATGTCGTGATGCTCGTGGACTACGGGGAATTTCACCTCTGGTTGGCAGGTTTACTCAAACAAGACGGTCATAGAGTCGTTTATTTTATTCCCCCGCAAATTTGGGCCTCACGAAAAAACCGGATTCAGAAGATAAAAGCTAATATTGACCACGTTTTTTGTATATTCCCGTTTGAAAAAGCGCTTTACGAGGCTGAAGGAATTCCTGTCACCTACGTCGGTCATCCCTTGGTGGGGACACTGCCACCTGTGGGGGAACGCCATACGCTGGCTGAAGCCTACGGGATCAATACGGATTTCCTCTGGGTGGGGCTATTGCCTGGATCTCGACGGATGGAAGTGCAACATCTCCTGAAACCCATGATTGGGACGCTGGGGAAACTTCAGCAACAGCTTCAAAAACCCGTTGAAGGCCTGCTTGCTCTGGCGCCTTCCTTTAGCAAAGAAAAGATGGAAGAAATGATGGCCCCCTGGGTCCTGGAATATGAAGCTTCCGTTCATGTGATTCGCCAAAAAACACATCAGATACAATCCACCGTTGATTTGGCACTGGTCGCTTCTGGCACAGCCACCCTAGAGACTGCGCTATACGGAACCCCTCAGGTGCTGTCCTATAAGGCCCCATGGTTTACGGCTGAAGTAGCTCGACGGGTATGCTACTTGCCCTGCTTGGGACTGCCCAATATTTTATGTGATATGGACAATCCCATTGTGCCTGAGTGCCTTCAGGAACGCGCCAGTGCAGACATCATGACTCAAGCAGCATTGCCTTTACTGGATCCCACCAGCCCAGAAACGAGGCATCAGCAATGGGGTTATCAAAAGATCCAGCATGAATTAGGCCATCTCTCGGCAATTGAAGAGATGGCCCGAATTTTGCAAAATAATTGGCTTAGCTAAAAAATTAACCGCAGCAGCTGGCACCAAATTTTGTTTCAGGTGCGGAATTATCAATTTCTTTGGCTTGCCGAACAAAACTATCACCAGCAGTGGCAGCGGTATTGGGGAAAGCTTGCTGAAGATTTCGGCGTATGGTGCCTTTTAGACCACCGGCTGGATTAAGAGCAGCAGTAACGGCACTTAAGTTCAAGTTCATCATAAGACGAGGGTCACTCTCTCTAAAAATAGATATTAACAGGTATCAAGACTTGGGTGTATTATCCTGCACACCTGGTGGTTTTGGCAAGGCCTCTTTTCCAGGGGTCTGGGCCGGGTTTGTTTTAGTGAAGCTGTCCCCTGAAGTAGTATCTTGAGCCGTATTTTCAGATGGTTTTGCCCCGCGAATTACCTTAATGGCAGCGCCGACTCCGCCCACAACCACAACACCGGTTGCGACGCACAGCGGGCAAATACCAAATTGAACGGGTTTTGGCGTTGAATACCCTGTTAATGAGAGATTCATTCGGATTTCCCTCCTGAAGATTTCTCTCCCGGGGTGGTTTTTGTTACCCCGACGTCTGGTTGTTGGGCTGGTTGCTGGGCTGGTTGTCGGTTTTGCGCGGAAGTTTTAGGTTTTGCTTTGCTGCGCAGTGCCACCCATAAGACTGAGGCCAGGGTCAGTAATCCAGCGCCTCCGGCAATAATATGCATCAGGTGTCCGCCGCCGCCAGCTCCCCCGCAAGAATCACAGCCGAATTGTGGTTGCCGCAATACAAGACTTTGAGAGGGTGATGGTTGTTTTAAACGGGCTACCTTAGCCCCCGAAGTAAAAGACGGAGCGGCAATCTGCATAGCAAAATTTCCAATCATGTCGGTCAAAATATGACTTTATAAGATTTGCGATGTCGTTAGCCTAGCGAAAAGAAAGCCCTTGAAACTAGGACCCCCCCCCCAGGGATATCCGTTTAGATAACCTGTTGGAAAACAGGGAAAGGGCTGTTTTATCAGTAGTTTGAATCGTTGAACTGGAATATTTAGAGGCCGCC
>CAZZIY010000179.1:0-4748 GCA_964654525.1 uncultured Vampirovibrionales bacterium
AGGGGAGCTAGCAATTGCCTCATTACTACTTTCTTTGGGGAAATTGTCATTACCGCTTTCGATTCTCTGGCGCCCAGGGGCCTTAACTGCCCCAGAGTGGCAGCAAGTGCAAGCCTATCCTCGTGAATCGGCTAACTTACTGAGTTCGGTTCCCAGTTTCTCTCAACTCTCTCAATGGACCGGGGATCATCAAGAACGCTTGAATGGGTCTGGATACCCGAATCACCGTAAAGGGTTTGATATTTCTATCGCCAGCCGGATTTTAGGATTGAGTAATGCCTTTGTGGGACTCACATCTCCGCGTCCCTTTCGCACACATTTTTATGACCCCCTGGATGCCTTGCCCATTTTGGGCCAAGGGAGACACCGCCTGTTTGATGATCACCTGGTCAGTCTGTTGAGAACCGTGGTTCTTGAACAGCCAATTGCGGGAACTTCTCACGGCTAGTTAGCGTCTAAAAATACGGTCTATTGCGTTAACTGATAGTGCTTTCATTTAGCGCTATAATAAGTGCGTTATTAAATTCGAGATGATGATTCCCCCTTTGGAGGTTTTCCAATGCTGACCACACGCATGCAATCGAGTAACCCTATTCTTCGCTCAGAGAGCTTTCAATCGGTCTTTCAATTTCCAGGTTCTTCGGCGATGTCCATTCAAGGGACAGTCCAGAAGACGTTTTTAGCTTTGATGATTTTGATGGCCACTGCTTTTGGGACGGCTCTGCTGCCGGGGCAAATATTGCCTGGCGTGCCAATGAATGTGTTGGCCATAGGGGCTGCCATTATTGGCTTGGTGTTGGTCTTAATTATCTCGTTTAATTCAAAACTCGCACCCGCACTGGTGCCGGTGTACGCCGCGGTTGAAGGGGTTTTTCTTGGTTCAGTTTCTTACACATACGAAGCACTTTCTCCTGGCATTGTGATGAATGCGGTCTTACTTACTTCGGCCACTGCGGTTGCGATGTTGGTGAGTTACCAAACCGGGTTAATTCAGGTGAGCGATACGTTTCGCCGGGTGATTATGGTGGCAACTATGGGGTTGTGTTTGACGTATGTGCTCAGTATGGTACTCGGGATTTTTGGCGTGAATATCCCCTTTATTTATTCAGCCTCACCTATTGGTATTGGCTTTAGTCTTTTGGTGGTGGGCTTGGCGGCGCTAAATTTGGTGTTGGATTTTGATATGGTGGCCGCTCTAGCAAAGCAAGGAGCCCCGCGCCATATGGAATGGATGGGCGCACTCACCATTCTGGTCACACTGGTCTGGCTGTATTTAGAATTTTTACGGCTCTTGCTTAAGCTCTCAAATAGCAGCCGTAATTAAATTAGCTGGGATGGCTTTTGCGGCGGTGAGAATTTTCGTGCCTTCTCAGTGAGTGTCTGCACCTCTTTGGCCCACTGGATTTTGCCTGAAAATGGCTCAACAGAAAGCTCAGAAACCCACTTGTTTATGAATAAAGAAGGGTTGACTGAGAGTGTTTTTCGAGGAGAAAAAAGACTGTCTGCCAGCAGTCCTTTGCTCAGCCATTGGGTGAATAATAAGGTTTGAGAATCTTTTTGAGCGTCTTCAGGAAATTTTTCGGGCTGCTGTGTTCTTTCAGCAGGCTGCAATTTCTCTGGCCCTGCTATGGGCCCTGGTGAAAGAATAGATGAAGACTTTACGTCTGGTATTTGAGCAAGATCAAAACCAGCCTCATCAAATTGTCGTTGTTTTTCCAGAATGGGATCGGGTTTGATACTAAGAGCCCTCTGAAGAGCCTTGCTATGCTGAGGCTGGACTTTTAAGATGTCGCGGTAAACGGCCAAAGCGTTTTCAGGTTGATTTCGAGCTTCTAACAGGCGGGCCTTTAAATACCAGAAATCGACCCGATCCGCCTCTGTGCTTGCACGGAAGTTCTGCTGAGCGTTGGTGAGAGTCTGTTCAGCTTTGTCCCAATTTTTTTGACTGAGATAGAGAGTGGTAAGTTCAATCCAGGCTTGTTTTTGCTGAGGATATTTTTCAACAAAGGTGGACCAGGCGTTTATGGATTCATTGATCCGCCCTTTGAGTCTGTATGCAGTTGCTAGCAAGAACTGAGCCATGACGTTATCCGGAGACTTGTCGACAAATTGTTTCAAGTTCAGCAGGCCAAGTTCAGCTCGGTCGGATTGAAACGTAAGCCAGGCCTGTTTTAGTGCACCGTCCCAATGAGTTGTCATCTTATCTTGTATAGCATCTGGTGTGGCTTCTGGCAAAAGTTGGAAAATAGAATAAACAGGTATTACGGGCGTGGATTCTGAGACAGTAGTCGCTTCACCTGTGGGTTTCTTGCTTTTGTTCTGAGCACGAGATTGTCCTTGATTAACAGTTAGTTGAGGAAAGGCGGTTAATTGTACAGCGGTGACGTTTGAGTCATTGGGGATAGGTGTATTTTTTTTGACCTTAATGAGTGCCAGACTGGTGAGTGAATCAGTCACTTCATTGAGCTGAACGGCCAGTGAAGGGTCGAGAGTGAGAACCAGCCGGGCGGTTGGACGTTGTTGAGCCAACGAATCTGGGCTTTCTTGAAAAAGCTGGACTGTCTCTAGCCCCGGTAAACTCCCTGACCAGGATTCTTGCAGAGAAATGGAATCTTTTAACAACGCGCTGTCCCATTGGGTGCTTGGAAATAAAACGGTAATCACCCGGGTGTTGGGATCTACCAATTTTTGCTGGATGTCGGGGAAAACGCTTTGATCAGTAAATTGAAGTGTCAGTAATGCTTGACCTCGGTCCAAAATAATTTGTTGAATATGAGAAATCGCTTGCGGCACTTGCGCAATAGGTGTCTTTGGAAGCTCTGGAGAGGCAGCCGCCGCGGGGGGCTGTTCTGGCATCTTAAGTACTTTCTCAGTAATGACTTTTTCATCAGGCTGTGTGATGGGTAGGGTCTTGTTCAGTGACAGTGAGGTTGTTCTTTGCATCATCCCAGAGTCTGAGGTCCCAGTCGGTTTAAATTCAACCTGATTCGTTTTGGGCATGGACGGCGAAATCGATGGTGCTTGTATGGGCTTTGTCTGAACTGGCTTTTTGACAGATTTAACAGTATGAGTCTCTGCTTTTTTCGTATTTATTTTGGGTGCCGTTTTAGACCAGCTCGGCTCGAGCGCGGTCAGCGATAAGCTAAGCGCCAGTATGACGGCCAACGGATTTTTCCAAAATGATTCAGAACTGGGTATTATCACGAGTGTTGCTAACTTATCCTTTTAGGCGGCTGATATAACTTTTGACGGTGGCGGCGTTGGCAGCAGTGGGATTGAGTTCTAGGAATTTTTCCAGGTGCATTTTGGCGTTGGGTTTGTCTCCAATTTTGGAGTAGACCAAGCCCAGGTTGTAATGCGCTGGGGCAAAATCAGGCCGAACGTTCAAAGCTTTTTCATAGTATGTTCGGGCATTGTCTAAATTATTCATCGTGTTGTAGAGATTTCCTAAGTTAAAAAGCAGGTCGGAGTCATTGGGGCTAAACTCAAGGGCTAGTCGAAAGAGATACTCAGCACGCTGATGTTCACCCTGTTTCTTTAGAGTGGTGGCGTAGTTATTGAGTACACTGACTGGTAGGGCTTGAGCAAATGTGTTTTGTGCCTGAGGCAAATTGCCCAATAGAAGATAGACTTTTCCCAGTTGATTTCGGACATCCAGATCGCCCGGGCGCTTGCTGAGGTAATGTTCTAACAAAGGAATCGCATCCACGGATTTCCCTGCATCCATCATTTTGTTGGTGAATGCAATCAAATATTTGGGCTCTTCACTGTTGTATTCGTAGGCTTTCTGGTAGTCCTGCAGCATCTCACTGAGGGCGTTAGCCTCTTGCGATTGGAGTTCAAGAGCACGACCTTTTTTGTACCAAGTTTCCGCCGCTTGTTGATTCACTGTCATCGGAGACGACAGGGCCGCTTGCTCGACTTGTTGTTTGAGACTTTCAATCGTCTGTTTTAGTTCGGAATTTTCTTTGCTTAATGCTCCCACAGTGAGTCCAGGTTTGACAGCAATGCTTTGTTTGAGTTGTTGGTTTTCATTAATGAGTTGATTATATTGCACCGTGGCCTTTTGCAGCTGTGCCTGGAGAGCAGAGGCTTCTTCTTGAGAAGGAACAGAGGCGTGTGCCAGTGTGAGTGTTTTTTCTACTTCTTTGGCCTTGGTTAATTCGGTTTTGAGTTGCTGATTTTCACTGGCGAGTTGTGTGTATTTTGCGTTTGCTTGCTGGATCTGTTGTTGAAGGGTCTGAAATTGTTCATTTTTTAGAGAGTCATAGTTGGTTTGTAGCTGCTTGTATTGGGAGTTGACCATATCAAGCGAAGCCAGAGCTTTGCTTTGGGCCTCTTCGAGTTGCTTTATTTTTTGACTCTGTTTTTGCAGTGCGTCTGAGGCGGATAATTCACCCTGTTGTTTTAGCGCTTTGAATTGAGTTTGCTCTGCAACGAGTTCTGCAATCTGTATGGAAGACTTTTTCAATGCGTCTTTGAGCGATTCGGCGAGTTGTACCTGTTGTTGGTATTTCACTTCGGTGTCGGTCTTATTTTTGGAGAGTGCAGCGATTTGTTCTTCGAGTGCTTGTCGTTTGCTGTTGACTGATGCGACCTCGCTGTTTTTGGCATTCAATTGATCTTTTAAGGCCGCGATTTGCTGGAGCTGTTGTTGACGCTCCAGTTGAGTTTGGGCCTGTGTTTGGGATTGATTTTTGGAGAGTGCAGCGATTTGTTCTTCGAGTGCTTGTCGTTTGCTGTTGACT
>CAZZIY010000180.1:0-4745 GCA_964654525.1 uncultured Vampirovibrionales bacterium
TGCCACATCCTTGGTATTATTGTTCTGTCAACGCCGGATTGTCAAACGCATAACCCACTTATGGATTATTGTTAGATACTAGAAGATAATGATAGGGTTCCATTAGGAAGTTTTTGGGAAAGTTTTTATAGATGACTCAAGAAAAACGCTACGCCCCCCAACGCTGGTACGATCAAGATCCCGCACTCAGCCAGGCACTCAACCACCTGCGTAATGCCGCCGATCGGTATCAAGCCCAAGTGGCCCTCAATATTATTAAAATTATTATCGAGCATCAGATTGAAGGGGACGGCGAAACCACCATTGAAGATTTGAACAAAGTGGTGGACGAGAAACCAGGCGAAGTAGACGCCCATCTTCGTCGACGCTGGTACGACGTCAATGAATCTCTGCGCTCTGCGATGCATCTCTTGCGAGACTGCCCGGACGAACTCCAGAAAAGCCTTATTCCAACCATCTCTCGCATGATCGAAGAGACGCTCACAGACAACGAGCCCTAAATCAACCCGCTGACCATGTAGTATTTCTTAACAATTTAACATCAAACCATCTTAAGATTGTTTTTATATAAACACAAGTCATTTAGTTCTCTCAAGTACTTCTTCTCTGCTTATTAATAAAAGGTGTGTGTGGTTTTACAAGCACTTTATCATCTGTTTAATTTGTGTGTGTGCTCAATTTAGGTGTATTCATTCCTATGGATGCATCTGTGTGATGGAGGTTATGGTTATGTCAGCAATTTTAGGTCCTTCTAGCCTAGGCTATGAAGCTCAATTCGGCGGCGGAAGCTTCCTTTATAGTGGAGCCCCCTCTGTTTTAGAAGGTGGTGCCATTGGAGCAGCCCCCTCGTCAATTGCCAGTACGCTTACAGCGCCTCTATCTGGAGGGGGTATGGCGATTGCAGGTGGTTTAGCTGCCTTACCTGATTTAATTAGAGGTGATTATGTCGGTGCCGCAGGTGCTGGAATTGGTGCAGCCGTGGGCGGTGCGTTCTTAGGCCCTCTGGGTGCTGTGGCCGGCGGCTTTATCGGTCGAGGCATTGCCAAAGGCGTGAAAAAACTCTTTGGCAGAAAGCGGAAAAAACGACGTAATGCTTGCCAAAATCAGCAGTGCCAAGTGCAACAAGCCTATCAGGCTGGTCTGCAACGCGGTTATCAGGCAGGCTTCCAACAGGCGCAACAAAGCATGTGGCAACAGCAAATGGCCAGCCAATACCAAGCCTTACAACAACAAAACTATGCCTTGCAACAAGCCTTGGCCTCTCGGCCTCAGTTTGCCGGCCCAACGATTATCAATAACAACTTCAATGTTGGACCTCAGTTCTATAACCAGCCGCGATTTGGCTTTGGTTTTTCCTACGGTAGCAGCGGGTTTGGCACCAGCTTCAGCATGGCTGGTTATCTGTAAGACAAATCTAACTCTTTAACAACCATTCACACACAACACAGTCTCGGCCCTTTTGACTTTAAGGGGGTCGAGACTTTTTTTGAGTATTTCAACGACTGAGTAATTCTTAAATGAATCTAAAACGTCACCCAAAACGAACAATTTCCCAAAATGCAATGTTTTATTTTTAATACATAACAATAAAGTGCGTGTGTGAGTGAGATAACCAAGGAGTTTGAGGAATGGTCGTTGCATTAATTGCGGCTGGGATTCTTGCGGGAATCGCCGGACTTGGTATTGGCAATGCTGCTGAAAAAGAAAAACGTCTGAAAGATAAAGATGCTCAAATAGCCCAGCAACAAGCTCAATTACAGAGCCAGCAGGAACAACAAAACAAAGAAAGGGAACTGGCTGCTCAACAGTCCCAAGAAAGGGAGCGCACAGCGCAACTGGAGGCGATATTAAACGCTCAAAAAGCGCAGCAGGAGGCTCAAGCTCAGCGAGAAGCACAAGAGTCTCAACGAGAACAGCAAATGATGTTGATGATCATGATGAATCAGTACAACAGGCAGAGTCCGTTGGTCTGGGGAGGGTTGACCATCCCACAAACCAATATCTATAATTACAGTGCCAATAACACTCTCAGCTTGAATAACAATGCTGGACTACAACCAGCCTATGCCGCCAACAGCATTGCCAATAATGGGTTTATTAGCGCATACAACCCAGGAATCGGCTCTGTCAGAGCTGCGTAAACAAATACAAATTCGCTATTCATGTTAGATCGCCATGGGAAACCACCTAAATTCCCGTGGCGATCGCGTGATCGGCGTCACAGAGAATACTGTCCCTCTTTTTCGATCATGGCGCCGTGTTCCAACGATGTAACAGTTTTGTTATATAACTCCCCCCCCCACACAATCATGTCTTTTAACTTGTTTTTATTTTAATAGCAATCAATAGTTCATGTTCCTATCCACTTTCACCTGATTTTTTGACTACACCTATTGTTAGGAGGAGAGATGCTATCACCGTATAACTATAGTGGGATTGCCCAGACAGCCTACCAAACCCCGGCAGGTCTGTTTCAAGCGACCATTAATGGAAACGGGTACGCACAAGGCGGTCCTCTGGGTGTTTCAACCGGGCGTCCTCCTGTACCAGGATTTATTATCGGGCCGCAAAACACGGTTGATCCCTCTGGATTTAATCCTTTTTCACCTCAGGCCGGACCCTTTAACCAATGGGGCCCAGGATCCTTTGGCGCTGTGAACCCGTACTCACCAACCCCGTATCCGCCCCCATTTCAACAGGGCTATACGATTCCTGGAATGCCGCCCCAACAACAAAGCGGCAGCCCGTTTGGTGTACCCTTTGGGATTCCTCAACAGCAAAATAATTACGCTTCCATTAACCTTGGCGGTATCAATCAATCCGCACCCATCAATTTTGGTGGACTCGGCGGAATGAGTGGCGGTAACCTTGGATACGGCGTCCCACAAGGAATGCCCCAGTATTCCAGCATGCCGCAACAGCCAGGTTTTGGCAGTAATGTGATTCCACCGTGGGCTTCATTCCAGGGATTTCCCTCGAATCCAGCCACAGGACAGATTAACCCATTTCAGCAAACCCAAGCCGGGATTGCCGCATCTGGCATTAATCACTCGATGCTTCAAAGTCCATTTGGAACCTTCGTAACCGGAGTTGGCCCACTGGGTGGCTACGCTAACGCTGGTATCCAAGGAGCTCAGGCTTCTGGGCAAGGCTTTGCAGCAGTCCTCAGTCCTTTCGGTAGTATTCGTTACTGGGCAGATCCGGTGTATGCCAACACCAACTTCTTCCAGCAAGGCTTTTTCAAAATGTAATTTTGAAAATCCCATTTTAAAAGCCCCCAGGTTTCTGGGGGCTTTTTTCTGAGGTGTTTACGCCTTCGCCATGGCTTTTTTGGGTTTTGGCGGCGAGTTCTTTTCAGCGCTATCAGAATTAAGATACGACTCTGGTGAGAGCTTTTGGCGACCGATACTCCAGTAGTGATATCCCAGCTTCGCCATTCTAACTGGATTATAGAGATTACGACCGTCCACAATCACCCGGCAAGCACTGGTCTGCTTCAATTCGGTGAAGTTAATATACTGAAAATCAGGCCATTCCGTTAAAATAGCAATGACATCAGCTCCTTCAGCGGCTTCATAGACCGAGTCACAGTATGTTATATCCGGCATAATCTCACGAGTAGCCTTCATTGCAAGTGGATCGTAAGCGCGGATTTTCTTTACGCCTCGTTTTTGAAGACCTCTAACGATGTTAATACTAGGTGCATCACGCATATCATCCGTGTTAGGCCTAAAAGCTAAGCCCCACACGGCGATTGTTTTACCGTGTAAGTCTTTCCCATCCACGGCCTGCTCAATACGCTCCATAAAGCGGATACGTTGGTAGCGATTAATCACCTCTGTTGCTTTCAAGAGATCCAGGTTGATGTGGTATTCATCGGCAATATTGACCAAAGAAGAAATATCTTTGGGCAAAAAGATCCCACCGTAACCCAAACCGGCGTTCAGGTAGTCCGGGGAAATCCGTTTATCCATCCCAAGGCCCTTGGCGACTTTGGCGATATCAGCCCCGGTTTTTTCACAAATTTGAGCCACGGAGTTAATAAAAGAAATTTTCATTGCCAAGAAGGCATTGGCCGCATGTTTAATGAGTTCGGCACTATTGATATCTGTGACTAGAAGGGGCGCATTCAGTGTCCCATAGATACTCACCAAAATATCAATGGCTCGTTGATTTTCAGCACCAATCACAATACGGTCTGGATGCAAAAAGTCCCAAATCGCATTGCCTTCCCTCATAAATTGGGGGACGGCAGCAATGTCAAAATCGGCACCCTTGGGCGCTTCGGCTGTCAGTAAATCTTTCAGCCACTCGCCCGTTTTGATTGGCAAGGTACTTTTTTCCACGATCAAACGATATCCACCGGGCCCCATGGCCCCGGCAATATCTTTGACGGCCTTCATCAGGGGCTTGAGATCGGGCTTGGATTCACTGCCGGTTCCCTTGGTACCAATACAGAGAAAAATAACCTCGGATTCGGCCACGGCTTCCTTAATATCTGTCGAAAACCGGAGTCGTCCTTCTTGTACGTTATAGCGAATGAGGGGCTCTAAGCCCGCTTCAAAAAAAGGCATCTCTCCCTGTTGAAGCTTTTCAATCCGGGCCTCGTTCACATCGGCACAGATCACATCGTGCCCCAATTCGGCCAGGCACGTACCCGTTACTGTCCCCACGTAGCCGGTACCGATCACCGCGAGTTTCATAAGCAATTTACCTCTATAGCGATCTACCTCTATAAAATCTAT
>CAZZIY010000181.1:0-4736 GCA_964654525.1 uncultured Vampirovibrionales bacterium
ATGTATTGTCCTCAAAACACATCCTCGGCGCCTCTGGGTTTTTGTGCTGCTGGCGTGGGGGGGGGGACGTCTCTGGGCATATAATCTCTCGGGCATAAATAAGGCCTGAATTGCATGCAAGAAAGGGACCTGAATAGTCAGTGTTCAGGTCCCTTTTATTGTAGCGTGTTCCGCCGTTGTAAACGGTTTTCAGGACGCCTTTTTACTTTTGCTTGCTTTGGCTTTGGGGGTGATTGCGGGTTTTCGTGTTTTCTTTTTGACGGTCTTCTTTTGGATGGTTTCAGCCACATCGTTTACTAAATCGTTTACGGCTGACTTTTCGGCGCCCTGCCCAAAGAGTTTTTTGATCCCTGCCCAAGCCCGCTGGAATAGCCCTTGGGTTTGACTTGCGACTTGCTGGCCGACTTCTTTGGCGGCCTGGGTGTTTTTGAAGTAGCGGTACCCAAAAATACCGGCCCCGATAACGATTGCACCGATCACCAGCTTTTTAAAGAAGCCGCCACCGGCACCGCCCGAAGAACCGTCTTCCCAGACGCTTCCATCAGGTCTTTGGCTAAGAGTACGACCGTCTAGTCCCCGGACAGCGCCGCTTCCTGAAGAAGATCCGCCCCCCGCACCTTTTTGGAATTGGTCCGCCATGGCCAGTTGTTGGAGAAGCGCGTTGAGATCGGCTTCAGAGGGGTTCCCATTACCACTCGGACCCCCAGTAGCCATATTGGCACTGGCAGGAAATCCGGGCGCCTGTGGAAAGTTGGCCTGTGGAAACCCTTGCTGTGGAAAGCCCTGTGGCGCAAACCCTTGTTGGGGATATCCAGGAGGATAAGGGGCAAACTGTTGTGACATGTGTATGGATCCCTCTTAATTAATAATCAGCAATCGCTTGTAGCCCATGAAAAACAACTCAAGCCAAAATTGTGCTAGTTCATTTTTCGCAGGGGAATGAGGACACTAAACCAGTTCTGTCAGAATCAATTGAGCGTAAAGACCGGCTTCGCCCTCGGGGTCCAGTTGTGCGGTTTTTTCAAGATGTAATTTGGCTTTGCTATTGTCACCCAACTGCAAATAGCAGGTGGCAATGTTGCTGTGGCACCACGGGTCAGCGTCATCCCCGGCCAGTTGCTGTTTGTATTGTTCTAAGGCCTTGGTCCATTCGCCAATTTTGGAGTATATCCGGGCGAGACTGTAGGCGGTTCGGATATCTTTGGGGGCGATCGCCTGGGCCTTTAAAAAGTATTTTTCGGATTGTTCATAGTCTTCTTGCTCTTCGTAGGCGTGGGCAATGTTCATATAGGGGTTGATGTAGCTCGGGGTAATGTCGATAGCTCGGTCCCACCACTGGATGGCAGGCTTATATTCTCCGAGCAACGCACAACAAATGCCCGCATCTGTTGCGTACAAGGCACGCACTTTTCCAGATGCCCGGCTCACTTCAAAGGCTTTGCGGTAATGTTGCACGCTTTGCCGGTGGTTCCCCAGTGATTTATAGAGTTTCCCCAGGTTAAAATGGGCCAGCTCATTCATGGGGTCTAGCTCAGTCGCTTTTTCGAGTGCTTTCATCCGGTTTTCAAGGGGGAGTTCAGGGTCATCCCCTTCGCACAGGTATTGTATTGCTTCGTAAGAACGACTAATTCTCAAGGACGCCAAATCGTCCAACGAGCTGAGATCGCCATGAGGCGTGATTTGCTTAACCAACTCTACGCATGCCCAATTCACAGCCGTTTCGTAGCTATCCGGCATTGCGGCTAAATTCTCTGGATTGCGGCGCCCGTTTTCCATCTGAGAGAGCATATGCTGAATATCCAGAACCATGCTTTGACTGTGGGCATCATATAAACGCAGTGTCAGGGTCACTTCCTCCACCAGCGTGGAGGGCGGTTGACCGAACACGGGTTGAACAGACCCACTCAGGACATAGCGGGCGCGGTGGCTGGTGGCAATATGCTGAAGCTCTTCGTGCAGACGGTTATGGGAACTTAAGAGATCGATGGCTAGTTTGCTTTTTTTGGTGGCCAAGTCCTTACAGATAATGCTGCTGTACAGGCTGAGTTTGGTAATCAGGCCAAACTGGATATTACGCTCCAGACGAAGCACCCCAGGCTCCGGGGGCCGGGTGGCTGGATAAAAGCAGATGACAACCAACTTTTCTTGATGCAGTGCAACGCTCATGGTGATAAGGAGGGTCCGAAATTAACAGCATTGACAGAAGGATTGCCGGGCGTTGTCTGTTTGAGGATCGCCCCGCCTGGTGCAATTATAGCAGAGATACCCGTGTTGGCTGCAAGCACCAAAGGACGATGAGTTTCTGCAGCACGAAGTATTCCGTAAGCCAAAAATTGAGCATTGAGAACACTGTTTTGATGAAACCAGCCTAAGTTACTGCTATTAATGATGATGTCTGGATTCTGCTGACGAATCTGTTTTGAGTGCTCATTACTGGCGAGTTCAAAACAGATACTGGGGCTGATTTTCAAGCGGTTACCACCCGTTAATTCTTTTCCAAACTCAAAAAAGGAGCCATTTTTACCAGGTTCATATAAAAAATCATACCGGATGCCAGATGTGGCTTGGAGTAAGTCTGTCAGCCAAGAGCGTCCCAGTAAATCCGCCAGAGGGGCCGTTTCTCCGTAAGGGACAAGCACTTTCTTATGATAGAACTGAGGAGACCGATGGCTCGCAATCGGACTGATTGCCACCAAGCTATTGTGATATTGAGTCCGCTGGGTTTTTCTCAATGTTGAAGCCCCAACAATCACCACGGCATTGTAGCGATCGGCGATTTTTTGATAAAGACGAAGCATGGGATTGCTTTCTGGGTGAATTTCATCCACCCAGCCAGGCAGAGCCCCTTCTTCGGGCAATACCACCAAGGTCAAAATCTGCGTTCTTCGACCCTCAGTTACGGGGTTGATTTTAGCCAGAGCCGTCTGTAAGGGCTTAGCATAGGCAGATAGTGCTTCAAAAAATGCCTCTTTTTCTGTCAGGGTGTTTCCTCGAACCGACTGAATGCCTCGTTCTCCTTGGACCGTAATGACGTTGATAGGGGGTATTTTATCGGGTACTCTATCGATCAATGTATCGCTTACCCCATGCAGAACTAACATCAACATAAACAGCAAAAGACACGGGACGACGGAGCGAAATTTTCCTTGCCAGAACGCTTTTTCCAGAATCCCAGTGTCTGGCAATATCGCGCCAAACAAATTGCAATATAATATCGCCAGCGTGATCCCAGTGCCCGTCATTCCACTGCCCGACATTAATGGAGCGAAGGTTTCAACGATGAAACTATCAGCTTGGCTGAGTTCTAGCCTTGCCCACGCAATTGAAATCTGGCTATGTTCTAGCAGAGAGTAGCCAAAAATCCAAAACAAGGGCCATAAACACAGCGATAAGCGGACTGTTTTTCTGTCGCGTTCAATCAAACTGACCCCCAAGCTAGCCATGGCTGGAACCAGGGCCCCTGTCAGACTAGCCACTTGCCAGGCAAGAATGCTCACTAACAGGCTTAATCCGTCACTCAGTCCGAGCCAAGACATCGGGTGCAGGCTCAAAATCCAGATGAGTACAACGGCATGATAGCCCCAGCCAAACAAAAAACTGGCAATAATTCGTGTGTACTTGGAAGGCGTGGTAAGTAACATCCCAAATAATGGGGTAAAGGTACACCAGGTCATAAATCCTAACCCCTCTGAAAAAAACGGGGTTAATAAGCCGGGTAAGGTAAGTCCGGTCGCTACCCCCCAAAGGAGCATGGACAAAAACACAGACGGCTGAATACGAAGAGAATCAAACCACGGTTTAGATTCTTTGATTAATAGCGTCGCGTCGGTGTCGGGCATAGGAACTCACGGCCTAATATGAGACAATCACCAGCATGAAAGTATCCACCGAAAATTGCAATGGGCTCACTTTGGAGACCAAAAATCAGCCGACTTTCGGTAAAATTTTGGGTATCGATCCCGGTCTTGCCACGATTGGCTTTGGCCTGCTCACCCGAGCCATCTCAGAAAGCCCGTCTAAGCGGACACTTCTGGGGTGTCAATGGGGAGTTATTTCCACCAGCAAGGATAAAACCGATGCCAACCGGCTGGCAGAAATATACCGAGACTTACACGCTTTGTGTGACCAACTTAACCCAGACTGTGTGAGTATTGAGCGTCTCTTTTTCTTTAAAAATGCCAAAACCATGGTCCCCGTTTGCCAAGCCAGAGGGGTGATATTACTGGTACTGGCAGAACGGGGAATCCCCTTTGAAGAATACACGCCGATGCAGGTAAAACAAGCCATCGCAGGCAGTGGAAAAGCTGATAAAAAAGAGGTCCAAGAGATGGCCCGGCAATTGCTCGCTCTGGAGAAACTGCCTCGCCCGGATGATGCTGCCGACGCCCTGGCCCTGGCCGTCTGCCACTTGCACCATATGGGTGAAAGAATTCATCTGAATACAATGACTTCTTAAAAACCTTATCTATCCGTATAATAAGGGTCTATTGACCCATGAGTGCCGTAAAAAGGAGACCCACTGCCATGCCTACCACTGAACAGCATCAACCCATTCGCGTTGCCATTCTCGGCGCCGGTGGTCTGGGAAAAGGGATGGCCGAGTTCATCCCCCATCGTCAGGATTTTCGACTGGTGGCCATTGCCGATCGATCTGGGTTTGCCTATGATGCCGCTGGCTTAGGCGTTCAGAAGATATCGCAACTGACCCAAGTGATTGAATACCCAGGGGCTGTGTC
>CAZZIY010000182.1:0-4673 GCA_964654525.1 uncultured Vampirovibrionales bacterium
GTTATTCTATATCGGGATTATTTTTTTCTTTTTTTTTACGTGGCGTCTGATAAAAACTACGGTTACTTCATTACTGTGCTCTGAAATAAAATCAGAGAAATGGCTATTCATTACTGTCTTTATACTCGCTTTTCTATTGCGCTTGCTATGGATATATTGGACGCAGCCGACTCCTTTTAGTGATTTTGACGTTTATTGGACTCAAGCACAAAAGATCTATCACGGGCAGTTCGATTTCGATATCATTGAGCGTCATCCCGGTATTATGTTGCTATACACTTTTTTCTTTTACGGCTTGGGGAATTCGTTGTGGGTTGGATGGGCGGTTAATTTACTTTTCTCAATGCTTAGTCTATTTTTTCTATTTTCTGTGAGCAGGCATTATTTCGGTCGGTTTGTTGGCTGGGCAGCCGTGGTGTTGATGTCTGTATTGCCTCAATCTTTTTCTTATACAGCGATCATGGCATCTGAAATACCAGCTATTGTGATGATGCTCATGCTGGTGTGGTTATTCACAACATCAGAACCCGTTCGCCACCGCTGGGTGAATCAAGTGGGGATTGGTTTTGTTATTTTTGTGGCGACGATGATTCGTAGTACCAATTTATTGTTGCTGCCTTTTTTACTATGGACTGAAATCAAACCGTTGGGCATTCCTTTCTCTTGGAAACAGATTCAGGATGCCTTTCGGCGTCTACTCCCCTTACTCACCACCGTGGTTCTATTATTAGGCTCATGGGTCTTTCATCAATATTTACTCACGGGTAAAGCCAAACTCTTTTACGGAGAAGAAATTTGGATGTTGTACACCACAAACTATGAGCACAATGGATCTATGTTTGAACCAATGCCCTTTCAAGAGGATATCCAGCGTGTTGACGATGGAAGTCTTGCAGGAAGAATCAGAAGTTACGAGGTGATGCGAGATAAGTCTTGGGCAGTGATTCAATCTGATCCACTCAAATATCTCCAGTTTGGGTTTGTCAGACTGAAAGGAATTTTGTGGGATTCTCGCACCGGGGTTCAATGGTCAATGGATCATTCTAAAACGCTGAAGGCAACAATAACTCACCAACCGAAACTGTTAAGGCATTTGGCAGAGTATTCAACCCAGTTTTGGAGAGTGATTTTGGTGCTGGCCAGTTTTCAATTTATCTCTTTAATGTCGACTGTTTGGCGTGAACAAGATCTTGAAAAAAAGCGTGTGACAATAGCAATTTTGATATTTTTAATACTTTGGCTTATGATGCACTATAGTATTGCGGTTGCCACGGATCGTTATCAGTTCCAGATTTTGCCATGGGTGATTTTGTTGGCCGGTATTTCGCTGGAGAAGCTGAATACTGTTGTCCAAAAATTAACCGAAAAACCCAGAATTATTTGACTAAATTCACGAGTGAGCTGGACATTTTTTTAATTTGTTCAATAGAGGATTGAATTTCTTGGGCATTACTGGCTGTGGTTTGAGAATATTGCGCCAGGATGGCAATACTCCGTGCAATCTCAGATGACCCTTTGGAGGACTCTGACACGTGCCGACTGATTTCATTGGTTGTGGCCGATTGTTCTTCAATGGCACTGGCAATCATATTGTTATAGTTGTTTAAATTCTCGATTGCTTCAGAAATTTGTAAAATGGACTGGACCACTTGATGCGTATTGTCTTGAATGGCTTCTACCTGATTGCGAATACTTTCTGTCGAGACAGCGGATTGCTTGGCCAGTTCTTTCACTTCATTGGCAACAACGGCAAAGCCTTTCCCGGCAACTCCAGCGCTGGCAGCTTCAATCGTGGCATTCAGGGCCAGTAGATTCGTCTGTGAAGCAATGTCTCGGATAATATTCACCACGTTACTAATTTCTTGAGCGGATTGCCCCAGTGCATCGATAATGGATTTCACCTCTGTACTTTTGGTGCTGGTGGATGAGGCAGTTTGGTAGGCCGCATTGGCTTGGCGAGAAATATCTTTCACAGTGACGGACATTTCTTCAGTGGCTGCAGCCACCCCAGAGGTGTTGGTACTCACTTGTTCTGCGGCACTGGCGACAGTGATTGCCATATCTGAACTCTTTTGGGCATTGTCCAAAATATTCATGCTGATCTGACTGAGTGATTCTGCAAACTGCGATAAGTCGTGCGCATTTTGCTTGAGAACAACGGCTGTTTTCTTTTCCTGCTCCATTTTCTCTAGTGTCTCAAATTTTTCAAACGCAGAGGAAATGAGGCGCCCAACGTTTTTTAAGGCCTGTTTTCGCTCAGCACTCAATGTAAGCACTTCAAGAGCGAAAAAGTCCATGGTGCCCCGTACTTCTCCGGCGACAATAATCGGGAAGCAAATACCCGATTTCACCCCGGCTTTTTGGGCCGATTCCCGGCGGCAACAATCTTGAAGATCCCCTAAATCCTGAACAAAAACCAGGTCCCGAGCCTTCCAAGCTCGTCCGCTGAGACCCACACCTTCAGTAAATTCTGCCTCTTGGGTCACTTTGCGAAAGGCTTCATTGACGGAGCCAGACTCTTGCGAGAATGTCAAACAGTTTTTCTCGGAATCCAACGACCAATAGGAACTATAGGCCCATTTAAAAGTAGACTTAACTGTCTCTAAAGCAATTCGAGCCGCTTCTTTGGGTGTAGAGGCTTTGTCCAGTAGCTCGAGAATTTCTGACAGTGCTTGATTATTTTTTTGTGTGTCCATTTTAGTCAAAGATTCTGAAATGAGTTTACTGACTTGTCGCAGGGTCTGCATTCTGCTCTCTGACAAATTTAGGGTTTCCAGGGCGAAGAAGTCCATGGTTCCGTGGACATTGCCGTCAACAATCACAGGAAAACAAACTCCCGATCTGACACCAGCTCTTTGGGCGGGCTCTCGACGACAGCAATCGGTTAATTCTCCTAGATCTTGAACAAAAACAAGGTCACGCGCTTTCCACGCACGGCCGCTTAGGCCTTCGCCTTCTTTAAATTTCGCTTGGGCAGTGACAGCAGAAAATTCTGTGTTGACACTACCAACATCGGCAGCAAACTTGAGGACGTGTTCATTTTGATCCAATTTCCAATACGATCCGTAAGCCCAACCAAAATGGGACTGCACAATCGAGAGTGCAGCGAGGATGGTTTGCTCTATTTCTGTTGCCTTGGACAGCTCCTGGGTAAGTGCAATCAATGCCTGAGTATTTTGTTCTGCTTCAGTTAGACTCTGCTGAAGGGATTTGGCTTGCGCTAAATTCAATGTAGTCTCGTGAACGCCATTTGCGCCAGATGACATCAAACGGTCTAAAAGTTTCATATCAAAATCTCCCGTGTGACCCTATACAAAAATAGAACGACCAGTCTATTTTCTACAGTGGGTATCGACAGTTAACAAAATAAGTTGAGACTGCGGGCAAAGCTTTTTGATATTTAAAAATCAGTATTGAGACCTACAGGCTCCCAGGCATCCAAATCTCGGGTCAGTTGAGAAATTTTTTGCCGAAATTTGGTGTAGGCATATTTACCTAGGACGAGTCTGAGAGGCGGCTTGGCTTCTCGGGTTAAATTGACGATGGCGCGGGCTGCTTTGACAGGATCTCCAGGCTGTTGTCCGTTGATAGATTGGAGAAACTGCTTAAACTTGCCCACAGTTTTCTCATATTCAGGTAGGACCGTCTTGGTCTCTATCAATGAGCGCCCTATAAAGTCTGTACGGAAAGGGCCTGGTTCTATAATAGTGACCTTAATGCCCAGAGATTTGACCTCTCCGTGTAAGGCTTCTGATACGCCTTCAAGAGCAAACTTTGCGCCCCCATAGATTGAAAAACCCAACTCATTGGCAAAGCCTGCAATGGCAGAGATATTGATAATATGACCAAACCCTTGTTCTCTCATATAGGGGAGAACAAGGCGCATCAGGTGAATGGGACCAAATAAGTTGGTTTCAAAGTTTTGGCGAATTTCTGTTTCAGAATATTCTTCCAAAGCGCCAATGAGCCCGTAGCCCGCATTATTCACCAGAATATCAATCCGTTGATTAACACCCCAGGCAGCTTTCAGTACAGATTCTATCTGATCTGTTTGGGTGACATCCAGTGCCATTGGATGGAGATGACCTGGGTATTGCGCCTTCAGTGCTTCAAAAGAATCGAGCTTTCGGGCCGTGGCAATTACACTATCTCCGGCTTCTAGGGCGGCTTCCATAATATGGCGCCCTAGACCAGAAGAACAGCCAGTAATGAGCCATACTTTGGACATTGGAGGGGACATTGGAGGCGTTTGTGAACTTGTGAAATCGTCACTCGCAAAAACGTCACTCATGGTGTTTCTCTCCCTATTAAAACTGGTGGGCGCTACTGGACTCGAACCAGTGACCATCTCCGTGTAAAGGAGGCACTCTACCAACTGAGTTAAGCGCCCAAAATCAAGTTTTGGTTACTCTTACTGGTGGTGCGTTCCAAAATATCATCTGCAAAGTCAATCGACAATGATTTTGCCTACACCCATAAAATGCTAATTTCAACGCGTTGTGATAAGCCCTTGCTCTGTCAGGAGAATATCCACTGGCACATCGTGGGGCTCACGTGGGAGTCTGTCAGTCAGAAGCATCGAATGAGCAACCCCTACCAGCAGGGTTTTTTTTTCTGCCGCTTCGGGTGAAGATAAATAGCGGTCGTAATACCCTCTCCCGTAGCCAAGGCGG
>CAZZIY010000183.1:0-4665 GCA_964654525.1 uncultured Vampirovibrionales bacterium
AACAGTCATCACTCGTTGCTCACCTTATCTTCCAGCAGAAGGTTCTCTAACACTGACAACAACACCATTTCTGTTTTGGATTTATACATCGGCCATGGCGTATATTCATGATTTCGACAAAGGGCTAATTTTTCTAAAGGGTCTATTCGTCTTTGTGTAAAGTGTTCGTTACACCCAATTTAGACTCTGTTACAAGATTCTACTCCCTGCTACAAAAACGCTCTGGAGTCTCCTCCAGAGCATCAGGGCACGATGAGATTTTATATAATGGGCTTTTATTTTAAGTTATCCCCTAGCAGAGGCAAATCCTCTGTCCGCAACTTATCCATATCAGGTTGCATCAGTACCACTGTTACGGAGTTCAATGTATTTCTGTCCGCAGCAACAATCCCATCACGGTTCACCGCCTTAGCAATAAATGCCTGCTCCGATAACTCACGGTCATTCACCCCATCAATGGCTACCACTTGAGACAAGTGTGTTTTGGGATTGACGGTCAAGACAACCGCTTGAGGTGCTTTTTTATGGAGCGTACTCAAACCATCAACCACAGCGTCTTGATCCCCATGAGTTGGCTTCTTGACCACAGTAGCTTTTGGCTTAACCCCGCTATGACCATCTTTTACGTCACCCAACTCATCTATCGGCTGTCCTATTGACCCACCGTGATGTTCAGTAATTGGCCCAATAGGCATTACCGGACACCACCCTATGGGCGGAATTAACCCCGCCTCATCGTGTTGAATCACAGGTGGAATCACAGGGCTCTGCACAACAGGCGGGAGTGGTTTTATCACTTCTTGCTCCACACCGAGTTTAATCAAGTATTTTGCATCCAAGTATTTTACATCTATGGCTTGAGCATTCATTAGATTGTCTTTACCTAGTTCGAGCGCAGAAGCATTTGCACCCATCCCGAGTAACCCAAGCATTAGGAAAAAAGAGAATAAACGATCTCGATGACCACAATTTTGAGAACTATTTTGCGACCAACCCACACCAAAAACCATGTCAGCACTATCAACCACGCCAAACACCCCTTTCATAAGGAATCTTTTAGCCACTCAAAAAATACACACACACAATGCCAGTAATCTTTAGGGACTGACTTGGATTTTTTCGGCCAAAATTCTGAATGCTTCAATAATCCGTTTAACACGATGTCTATTCTGTAACTCGTTGTTACAATAGAGAGATTACCCATTTTTAAATGCTGTTGGTTTTCCTACGTCATTGGAGTGTCTTTTTCTTTGACAGAATTTATTCTTTGCTGGCCGCTTGCTTTTTACCTTTGGCTTACCCGATGGGCAACTAGAGATGAAGCTTCCCATTTTCATCAGGTTTGGCTGTGGCAGCTTTTCTCTGCCTGTATTGTTCTCACTCTGGGCATAGGCAGCTTTGTTGGGCTTTGTTATTTTTCTGTACAAGGCATGCAGCAAACGCTCTATCTTTGGGTGGCACACCT
Source organism: uncultured Vampirovibrionales bacterium (assembly GCA_964654525.1). Lineage (GTDB taxonomy): Bacteria > Cyanobacteriota > Vampirovibrionia > Vampirovibrionales > Vampirovibrionaceae > JAIEMW01. The sequence continues at coordinate 1,466 of CAZZIY010000183.1, forward strand.
CCTTTTTCTGACGACTATAGCTCTATGGAAACTCTCTTACCTCCGTTGGGTTGCCCAAAAACTGACTGGAGGGAACCTCACCTCCACACTACGCTGGGTTTGTTTGTGGTTTGGCTTGTTACTGCTCATCACCGGCTTTTTGCAGGCAGGGCCTATGAGTGACACAGAAGGGACACTCCAATCATTCTCAAATCTACCCAAATACTGGTGGATAGATTCCATCTGGACATTACTCTCCATGCTCCTTCTCAGTGCTGTCGGAGCTGGTTTGTTTAACAAAAAAAGCATAACAACCGTACTCGAGCGCCTGGGCTTTAGTCCCGAAATCGATTTTTCTGGAACTTGGCCGTTTTGGAAAAAAGTGTTGACCTTTACTGCTCTGGGGATATTTCTGAGCCTATCGTTGTATTATTTTGGTCTCTATTTCCTAAAGCCTCATTATCCACAGCTGTACACATTAGATCACGCCTTCAATCAGGCAATTACACCTCACAATATACCGCTGTTTCATCAGATACTGGGCATTTTGACGATTGCACTTTGTGCCGGCATTGGCGAGGAGCTTCTCCTGCGCGGACTAATGCAACCTGTATTAGGCATTGGGCTAACCACTATGATATTTGCTCTGATGCATCCGCATTACGGTCTAAACGGATTATTACTGATTATTGCATTACTGGGGCTTTGTTTTGGTCTGATTCGCCAGCGTTACGGTATCATAGCAGCCATCGTTACCCATTTTGCTTATGATTTTATGACGATGGGTCTTACGGCCTTGGGGCTTTAGCCTTGAGATGCGGAGATTAGGAGATTATCAGTTGGTCAGTCCTCTAACGGTGTCCTTGTTTGTAAACATCCATCACCCCAAAAATCTGGCCACTGCTATCGTTGAATATTGCCACTAGGGTTTGCCGAATTTCCCAGTCTGTGTCGTTCAGCAGGCCGGCACTGGCACTCCGGTAAAGAGAGTTTTTGGCTGAATACTGCTGAATACTATGGATTTTCTCACTCTGCTTGATACAAATAAACTACCTTTGTTTTACCATAGTATTGAGAAGTCTTCACAACGCAGAGGTGACTGGTCGATGAGAGGCAAGTATCCCTATTTTCAATCTGTATTATTACCTTCTATTTTGATGTTCAGTTGCCTTTATGGCTCTGTTTTTTTAGCCGAAACACCCCCCGCAACACCGTCAATCAATCCCGAAAAAAAAATGGATGCCAGTTCCCTCTCAAATGTCTTTTCCCGCATCACTCAGCAAGGCTGGATGTCACTGGATAAGCAAGGAAACTTTCATCCAGAAAAAGAACTGACCCGTGCCGAACTGGCCCGTATTTTGGTGAAAACGTTTGATTTAGAAAAACGCCAGCTCAAAAAAACGGTGCCGTCTTCAGAGTTTCAATTCCAGGATGTCCCACGAAACCATTGGGCTTTTCAAGATATTCAAACCGTTCTGCGGCACGGGGTGATGAGTGGCTATAAACCTGGCTATTTTTATCCCAACCAACCTCTCAGTCGTGCGGAAGCCTTCGCCATATTTGCCCAAGCCGACGGACTCTATCCCTTTGAAAACCAAGAGCTTCAAGACGTAATGGCAACTATCTCAGACCGTAAGCAAATTCCCCAATGGGCGGAAAGAGGCATTGCCACAGCTGTTCATGAACGTTTTGTCAATCTTGCAGAGAGCCCTTCTAGCGCACGTCCTATTAAGCTGAGACCTGAGGCTCCTTTTACCCGCGGCGATATGGCCTTTACCCTCAACCGTTTTCTAGAAAGAGCTGAAGAGAGAAGTCCTTTTCAGCAACTCCCCCCCGAAAATCGATAATTGAGAGCTTAATAAACCGTTTTTTAAGGCAATGTATTTTCAGGTAGAACCGGTTCGTGTGTTGACGCTGCCTGTGTTTGCACAAAAGACCAAACATCCGGTTGCAAACGGAACATCACACGCTGTTCATTCATAAAATCGGGTGCATCATCTTTTTTCACTATTCGGACCAGCCCAGGGACCCCAGTCGCCCGGTATAAAGCGCCGCCAACCCGCTGTCCTGTGGATTGATCCTGATGAGCATCCTGATGCTTTTTACTGGCGAATTCTACTGCTGTACCTGCCAGAGCCTTGGCTGCAAACACAATCGGAAATGCAGGAAGCCCCACTACAGAAAGGCCTACAGACGCCCCTGTACCCACTGCAGAAATTTTTGTATCATCACCTGCCAAGCGTTTTTCTTGTAATACTTCTGGATCATATAAACGCTGCAGCTTAGACACCTGAACTTCAATCGGTACAGGAATCGATACCCCTTGTGTGGTTTGAATCTCCTTTAATCGGTACATTAGATATCCAGCCTTACCAAAGTTACCTGACTCTTTGCGACCCGTCACTTGAAACTTTAGTCGAAGCCCCCCCAAATTTGGATTAATCGACTGGATCACTGAAAAGTAGACTTGCCCTTGTTGAGGTAAGAGCAGTTCAAAAAAATCACCCTCAACCAATCGGCTTTTTGGGGTCAACAGTGTCGCTGGCAAATAGGGGCTAGGCTTTAATTCTTTGGAATTCGCTTGTGTTTCTGCTTGCGCTTGCCCCTGACAGCACAAGGATAAGGCTAACAAAAAGGACACAAGCAAGACAAAGAGGCCGAGAAATTGCCGGTAAGGGTGTTTAGCGAAGTAAACGGTTTTGGCTTTGGGCATCATTTAGAATCAATCAAAAGCGCATATTGCTTGGCACTGAATCCAGCCAATATTTTGCCATCGGTGGTAAGCAACACTGGGCGCTTGATAAAGGTGTACTCTTGATGCATATACTCGAGCATTTCAGCGTCTGTCAATTGTTTTTTATCCAAACCCAAGGCCCGGTATTTCATCGCTCTTTTGGAAAATAAAGTCTCTACACCGCCTATCAGGGTCGTTAATTCTTCTATTTGTTCTTTAGACAATGGCTCTGCCTTAATATCAACCGTTTTTTGAATCTTGACACCTCGATCGAGCAAAAATTGTTGAGCCTTAATACAAGTACTACAGTATGGAAGCCAAAATAAGGTTTTAACAGTAATCATGCAAAAAATCTCTCTCAAAAGTCTCTCTATCTGGGGCTGTAATGAAATCATTTTACCAGAGAGCCGGATTGTCTTTCTTGCACTGAGACAGGAAGTCGTGAAAAAATAAGATCCTTTTTTACTTGGATAAGGCAACACTATGT
>CAZZIY010000184.1:0-4654 GCA_964654525.1 uncultured Vampirovibrionales bacterium
CTTAACCCAGAGGGGTATATGGCACTGCAGTATGAAAATTTAAATGCCACCAGCCGCGTGCATCAATTGCCCTTAGAAGCCCTGCTGCAAGAACTGAACTCACTGGTCTAACCTATGAGCAGTTTGCATGAAGCCCCCCATGTCGCCATTGTCTTGGTCAATTACAAAGGGGCTTCGGACACTACGGCCTGTGTGGCCTCGCTGGAACAGCTGGTGTATCCTGATTTTTCTATTTGGGTGGTGGAAAACGGCTCTGAAGACAACTCTGAAGCAGTCCTTAGAGAGCAACTGCCAGGCCATGTGCAGCTGATTGTTTCCCCAGAAAACAAGGGCTTCAGCGGGGGCAATAACCTGGCAATTCAAGAGATTCTCAAGTTAAATCAGCCCAAGGCTTCCTATATTTGGCTTTTAAACAATGACACCACTGTTGAACCCCATGCCCTCAGCTACTTGGTCGAAGATGGAGAAAAATCCGGTGGCATTGTGGGCTCTTTACTGCTATACCCTGATCATCAATACCAGCAAGTGGGGACCGTGTTCCAATGGCTGACTGGCAGTACAAAAGGCGTGAGTCAAGAGCAAATAAAAGAAGGCATGTCAGTCGATTCTGTCTCTGGGGCCAGCATGTTAATTCCTGTCAGTGCGCTTCGACGTGTGGGATTGATGGATGAGTCGTATTTTTTGTATTTTGAAGACGGAGATTACTGTCTGCGGGCACGGCAAAAGAATTACCCTGTCACCGTTTGCCTGCGTTCTCGGGTTTACCACAAAGAAGGGGCCTCAACAGGACGAAAAAGCTTAGCAACACAATATTATTTCCACAGAAACCGAACGCGTCTTTTTCTAAAACTGGCCAACCCCCTGCAACAAGTTTCTATCATCCTGTACTTGGGGTTTCGCCTGCTCCGTAGTAGTGTAAAAGCCCTACTGAGTAAGGATCCGCGTAAACAACTCTCTAATCATATTATTTGGCTCGCTGCTAAAGATGCGTTAACAGGTGTCGAAGGCCGATGCCCTTACAATTTAAGCCATGAGCATTACCCAGCCCCTCAACAAGGAGTCCCCGCCTGATGAGTTTGAATGCATCAAACATGAAAGCCCTGAAAGCGCCAAGAATGAAAGCACTCGTTCTTGCCGGCGGAAAAGGCACAAGGCTAAGACCGCTTACTTATGCAATGGCAAAACAGCTTGTGCCTGTGGCCAATAAACCCATTTTGTTCTACCCCCTTGATGAACTCTACGGGGCAGGGATTCGCGAATTTGGGATTATTATTAGCCCAGAAACAGGCGACAGTATCCAAGAGGCTGTCAAAACCTGGCAACCCGCAGATGTCACCATTACGTTTATACTACAGGACCGGCCATCGGGCCTTGCCCATGCGGTAAAAACGGCGCAAGACTTTATTCAAACATCCCCTTTTGTGATGTACCTCGGTGATAACTTGATTAACGGGCAACTGTCCGAGCAAATCAGTGATTTTTTTCAAAACCCCTGTGAGGCTTCAATACTTCTCACCCCCGTGGATAACCCGGCTTCGTTTGGCGTTGCAGAACTGGATGCCAGCGGACAGGCTGTCAAATTAGTAGAAAAGCCCAAGAATCCTCCCTCAAATCTGGCACTGGAAGGGGTGTATTTATTTCAACCCAAAATTTTTGAGGCCATTGACCAATTAAAACCCAGCTGGCGCGGGGAGTATGAAATTACCGATGCGATTCAGACCCTGATTGACTGGAAATGCACGGTGAGAACCCGCATCCATGAGGGCTGGTGGCTTGACACCGGAAAAAAAGACGATCTCCTAGCCGCAAACCGGGTTGTTCTGGACGCCTATCCACAGAACTCCCAAGACAGTTCTAGCACCGTTGATAGCCACTCGATACTCAAAGGCGCTGTCTCCATTGGCAAACAGTCTCAAATCATCCGCTGTCAGATAGAAGGGCCTGTGAGAATCGCTGATAACTGTGTTCTCCAAGATTGTCACATTGGGCCTTACACCAGTATTGGCAGTGGCTGCCGTTTAAGCTCGATTACACTGTCAAACAGTGTTCTATTAGAGCGCTGCCAGCTGAAAAATGTACAAGGCCCGATTAGCGAAAGCCTGATCGGACAAGACTGCCAAATTCAAGGCACCCCAGACCAGAGTCATCAGTTTCTGCTGGCGGATCACTCTATTTTACAAGTTTAGGGTTTATTCGCCCCCACAGCAGCCAGATTTACTCTGTCCAGATTTATTCTGTATTAATTGGCTCTCAGGCTCTATATGCAATAGGGCTTCCAAATCCTCAGATTCTTCCAAGAGGTTGGGCGCTCTGCGAAAGACGGCCAGGAGTTCTGACATCGCCCGGGCCTCGTCCTTGTCATTCACCGCTTGAACCACACAGGTAGCCAGATGCTGGCGCAGCATCGCCTCAGATACTTTTTCTAAGGCGGACTGAACCGCTTTGATCTGATGAAGCACGTCAATACAGTAGCGCTCTTCATCCACCATTGTGGCAACCGCTTCGACATGTCCTGAAATACGGGCCAGTCGTTGAAGAATGGGTTTTTTGTTATCGGAGTTCAGGGCCATAAGTTATGCAAAGCTCGCACTGACCAGTGTTAAGGCGGTTTCAAGACGAGTCATCACCCGGTCTTTGCCGAGAATATAGAGCAGTTTAGAGAGATCTGCACCCGAGGTACGCCCCGAAAGTGCCACTCTCAGAGGCCACATCACAGCTTTTGTCTTTAACGGGGCTTGCTCTGAAATAAAGGTCTTGAGTTCAACGGACAAGGCATCAGGGTTGGAGAAATCAAGCCGAGTCGCCCAAGAAGTAAGCGCTGCCTGCAAAACTTGATTCGCTTCAGGCGTCATCAGCACGTCTCCCACCAGTTGCGCATCGTAAATCACTTTTTCTCCAAAAAAGTAAATCACCGCTTCTGGTAAATCAGCCAGTGTCGTAATCGGCTCTCGCACAGCATCGAGGATCATCTCCAGACGGGTATTGTCATACTGGGTGAGGTCAAAGTCCTTGAGATAGGGTTTTGAGCGCTCCAGCAGTTCTGCCAAGGGTAGCTGACGAATATACTGCTTGTTCAGCCAGTTGAGTTTCTCGCGGTCAAATATTGCCGGGCTGTGGGCAATCCGCTCCAACGAAAATTGTGAAGCCATATGAGACAAGCTGGCCACTTCTTGCCCGTCTGGGGCAGACCAGCCCAGTAGAGACAAAAAGTTGCAAAACGCCTCAGGTAAATAACCCTGCTGGATAAACTCGGAGACCGCAGTTGCCCCGTGGCGTTTGGAGAGTTTACTGCGGTCAGGAGACAAGATCATCCCAACATGGGCAAAGGCGGGCATCGCAACCGGGCTCAGCTTCAGTGTTGCAAAGGCCTGATGGAGTAAAATCTGCTTGGGGGTATTAGAGATATGATCTTCACCCCGAATCACGTGAGAAATCCTCATCAGGGCATCATCGACCACCACGGCAAAGTTATACGTCGGCACCCCATTGGATTTCATAATCACAAAATCGCCAATCAGGTCGAGATCAAACTCAATGGGCCCTCGGATAATATCTTGCAAAACAAGCTGGTTTACTTCCCCTGACGCGTTTCGAGGAATCCGAAAACGCAGTGAGCGAGTTCGAGAAGGATCGGCTGACATTTCGGCCAATTTTTCAGAAGAAGGCGCCTGGTAGACATATGCTGTTTTGGCCGCTTTGGCTGCTTCACGAGCTATTTCCAGCTCTGCTTCCGTCTCGTAAGAATAATAGGCGAAACCCGCTTTAAGCAGTGCGTCTGCCCATTCCTGATAGATAGATAAGCGCTCCATTTGTGTGTAGGGAGCATATTCACCCCCAACATCAGGGCCTTCGTCCCAGGAGAGGCCCAACGCTTTTAAACTGTCATAGATATTTTGCGTGTACTGCGCCAAAGAGCGCTCAGTATCGGTATCTTCAATGCGCAGAATAAACTTTCCGCCGCTGGCTTTGGCAAATAAGTAGTTAAACAATGCGGTTCTGGCCGTACCAACGTGCAAATTACCTGTGGGGCTGGGGGCAATACGGACCCGAACGGGGGCCTGAACGACGGATTTTACAGCGTCAGACACGGTAAAAACTCCAAAACTATCGAGCAACGCTCCCTATTCTACAGGAAGGCAAACCAAGAAGCGAACATACGGACAAGCAAGTATGTCTTTCGGTTTTTTTAAAAAGCTATCGAACCAGTGAAGACAGGCCAATAAATGCATTGGACGAAGAAGACGGGTCCTGACTAGGGATAATAGACTTTTTGAGCACACTGAGCGTCACTTTGGCAACGCCTGAGCCCAACATCCCGATTTCACTGGCCGCACCCTTAGAGAGATCAATGATACGATCCCCCGTAAAGGGTCCTCTATCCGTGATTCGCACCAAACACGCCTTGCCCGTTTTCGCGTTGGACACACGGACCACGGTTCCAAAGGGCAATGAGCGGTGTGCGGCAGTCATCCCCATCATATCAAAACGGCTGCCATCAGAAGAGCGACGTCCGTTAAACCCAGGACCGTACCAAGAGGCCAACCCCTTCATAATCGATCCGGTCTCTTGCAAGACTAATTTTTTTCCAGACTCCAGTTTAATATCGGGACGCGGCACTATCAAACCCCGATTGGCGTTATCTCGGTTCCTATCG
>CAZZIY010000185.1:0-4646 GCA_964654525.1 uncultured Vampirovibrionales bacterium
CAACTGTTTTATTTTCCCCCTTTAGTTGCGTCCATTTTCTCTTTTTATGCCATCGCCACCAATTTGGCAATTCTGGCAGGTCCTCTCAATTGTGACACTCGCTTGACTCTATCCTGCCTCGGATTGGCCTGTCTTGGGCTGGCAGATCCTGGATGACTAATCACCAGGTCTGAGAGTTTAGGGAAAGCGTTTGCCTGAGTAGCCGCAACAGGGCTGGGGATAAAAATGTCCGTCACCACCGGCAAATGATCAGAAGCAATCCGCCAGGGCCACACGCGGGAAAAGTCACCCACAATTTTGGTGTTCAACACATCTTTGGCAAGGGCTTCATTGGCAAAGCTATGATCTCTCTGTCCGCCTGCAATATGAGAGCGCAATACTTGATTGGGCCACGACTGTGCCACCAGATTGACCAAATCGTTATCGGGTCTTTTGTCTTCTAGACCGGCCAAAGTATTTAACACACGGCGTCCTGCAGGGTTAGTAGGGGTCACATTGAGATCGCCGACCACCAGAATGCGCTTTTTGACACCGGCTGGATTATGTTTGCCAGAAAGCTCCTGCGTAATAACATCAGAGGCGCATTGCGCTTCGTGGAGACGTTTACCACCGCCGTCTACGCCGGCTTTAAAGTGGGTATTAAACATCGTTAGCGCGAAGGCCTGGTTATCTTTAGTCGCAGGTATCAGCAAATTGGCCTGCAAAAAGTCGCGTTCAAACCCTGTTGTCCTGAGTCCAGCGGGAACAGGCTTCCCCTTGGGCAGCCGGTGCCCCACATGGCTAATCACCGCCTCTACATCAATCCCAGGTTTGATTAAGATAGCCAACCGGTGACGACCGTGAATCTCGCTATAGACCACTTGATTGTAGGCTCGGTTAAAATATTTGTCATTGATATGCTGGAGGACTTCCAGTGGACCGCATTCTTGCAGCGCCAAAATATCCGGATTTTCTCGCTGAATAATGCTTCCTACGGCCTTGGCTTTTTCTCGTTCCTGGCGAGAACGGGGGATTTGAATCAGGTCACAAACGTTGTACGACATCACCTTGAGGTGGCGACCGCCAAAATGAACCGTAAAGACATGCTGAGCATTTTTTTGAACACCAATCTTCGGGGGAAGGGTGCTGTTCGTGCTCGGTTTTGGTTGAATTATCACACACAAACCTTTTAAGCAGTTATAGAAACATCACACGGTAAACCTCACAACCCTATTAAACCAGAAGGACCGCTTAGTTTGCACGAAATGTAACAACATCCTCATAAATGGATGCCAGTTGTTAGAAATCAGGTGTCAGAATCTCTTTGAGATCTTCAAAAGATAACAGCTTACCCACTGCGCGATCGGCAGAGATGATTGAGTCTACGAGATCTCGCTTACGGTCTTTCAGCTTCATAATCTTCTCTTCCACCGTTCCTTTGGTGATAAAGCGGTACACAAAAACCGTCTTCTTCTGGCCAATACGGTGAGCCCGGTCTGAAGCCTGATCTTCCGCTGCTGGGTTCCACCACGGATCGTAGTGGATAACATAATCGGCACCAGTCAGGTTTAAACCGGTCCCCCCGGCTTTTAAGCTGATCAGGAAGATGGGAATCGAATCATCGCGGTTAAAGCGCTCGACAATTTTTTGTCTCTCTTCTGTCGGGGTTTCCCCGGTCAAGTATTCATAGCGGAAACCACGTTGCTCCAGCCAAGGACGAATCAATTTCAGCATCTCGACAAACTGGCTGTAAAGCAGTACCCGGTGCCCTTCACTGACAATCTCTTCCAGCATGGACTGCAACGCTTCAAACTTGCCGGATTCTGCCAAGCCTTTGGACATCTCTTCGCCCATCAGTCTGGGATGACAGCAAATTTGCCTTAAGCGCAACAACGCAGAGAAAATAGAGCGTTGCGCCCCGGAAACACCTTTATCGGCCACTTGGGAGAAGACTTGTTCTCGGGTTTGTTCCAAAATTTCCAGATACAACTCTCGCTGACTGTCTGTCAGTTCGCAGTAAGTGACGCTCTCAATCTTGGGCGGTAAATCTTTGGCCACATCGGCCTTCAATCGGCGCAGAATAAAGGGGTAAACCTGTTTTTTCAAGCGGCGTTCGGCGTCATGATTACCGCGTTCTTCAATCGGGCCAATAAAACGGTATCTAAATTCATTGATATCGTGAAGAAATTTCGGCATCAGAAAATCAAACACAGACCACAACTCACTCAGACGGTTTTCAATCGGGGTCCCAGAGAGTGCCAAACGGTGATGTCCTTGCAGTGCTTTAGCGGCTTGAGCCGTCTGAGACTCATAATTTTTAATGTTCTGAGATTCATCCAGGATAATATGCCGGAATTCATAGTTCTTAAGGGCGTTAATATCACGCCGCAGGATAGCATAGCTGGTAATGACGATATCGGCGTCTTTAATTTTTTTATAGAGCCCGTGCCTATCTGTTCCGGTGAGTTTTAACACCTTCATCTCAGGCGTAAATCGGTTGGCTTCCACTTCCCAGTTAAAAACGATACTACTGGGACAGACAATCAGCGAGGGTTTTGGCCCATCCAAATCTTTGGCGTGCTGCATGAGGACCAGGGATTGCAGGGTTTTGCCCAAACCCATATCATCGGCCAAAATCCCGTTTAGACCATATGAATACAAGAACCAAAGCCAGTTGAATCCTTGTTTTTGGTACGGACGCAGTGTGGCTTGTATGCTTTCAGGAATAGGAATCTCTTCTAAGGTGCTGTGAGCCGTTATCAGGTTCCAGAATTTCTGGAACTTAGGACCCATATCCAGCTCAACCCCATGTTCAACCAGTTCTGCTATGAGACCCGCTTTAAAGGTTTGTATTTCATATAAATCTGAGCCGTCTTCATCTCCGGATTCTAGTTTTTGAGCATCCAAGGCCTGTAACGTTCTGCCAAATTGGAGAATCGAGGCCAAAGGGATCTCAATATAGCCAGCTCCGGGTTTAAAAAAGTATTTTTTCCCCTGCATCAATTGTGATTGGACTTCTTCCAACTCCATGGTCTGACGTCCCACGCGGCAGGTAATTTGTAGAGTGAAAGAATCGACGGTGTTGGCAAAATCAATAGCGGCCCATATCTTCAAAGGCTGGTCTGAGGCTTTTAGCGCTGAAAAGTCGGATTCGCCTTTGATGGTCCAGTCTTTGCCAAGAGACTTGAGCGTGACGTTATAAAAATCAATCGCATTATCCCCTTCAGCGGTTAAAAACTGGGTTTGAATTGGCTCTAACCCTCCGTGTACGAGGGTGTCGTAGGCATGTTGTTCGGCCCTAAGATCTCGGCGGACCCAATAAATTTTTTCTTCGCCTTTTTTTAGGACCATCACATAGGGGGTTTCCGGTGTAGATTTGCTGTACGGCACTTCTACCCCGTCATAGGAGAAAGATAAACTGGCACGAAGCCTGAGTGTGACCTCGTCCACCATTTCTAGTTTAATAATTTTTTGGGCAGATTTCCGCTCTAGGCGTAATTGTTCAACAATATCGGCCTCATCCACTTCGACCAATTTGCGCAACTTGGGCAGTTCTTCATACATAAATTTACCGCCGTCGGCGTCACGAATATCCGTAAAGCTTGTTTTAGTCAAACTATGGGGAAGATCTCGCAAGGTGTTTTGCAGGGGATAGAGGTGATTTTTTCGCATCCCCCAAGGAACATCTCGGCCAAACATGGCGATTTCTTCTAACGGGATGCTGTTCCAGCTTTCGGTAAAGTTCCAGTGCAGTGAAATTAAAACGTTACCCGCCATCGAAACATTGACAGAAAGTACGAGTTTGAGAGGGTCATGCTCAAAAATAATCCGTTGCTGATCGGGATTACAAACCTCTTCCATTCCCACCAATAGCTGAAACAGTGGTGTTGCTTTCTGAATTGCCAAGTGGAACCAGCCATCCGGAGTAATTTCGAGAACGTTTTCTAGCAAAAAGCTCATTAACGCCAGTTCTTGACGCTGAGTCTCGTTTAATTTCACACGACCAGAAGCCTGTTTATCTAATGCCAAGCGCAATAAGGGCTCTAACTCTCGGGCCACATCGGCGTTTTCCCGGTTCACCAACTGGACACTGATTCGCTTGGGTTTACGAAACCCGTCAAACACCACCCGGTAATCACCCTGAAACGATGAGGCTGTGGCCCTAACATCCTTGGGACAGAATTCGTCCAGAATGGGCATTCCCCAGTATGCTTCCCAGAGTTGTCGGTCGACACTCACTAACGCCAAAGCGACAGAATGCTTGCACCACTCTTCACTGAGAGGGCAGTCACATTCTGGCGTAACACCACTGGCACCGGGATGGAAGTGAAGCCGGATATGGTAAGCGTCTTTGAAATTACCTTTAACGCTTCCTTCAACCCCAAATTCGGTCAGTCTGACCTCTTGAACCTGACCCACTAAAAAGTATCCATAACCTCGGCGCCAACTGCCCGGTTTAGAAAGGTATTTGATCATCCCAAAATTGAAGACAAAGGGCCCAGGCGGCAATGGTTTAGGCACTGTAATCATATGTTCTGCTAATGCTGCAGAAGACTTTCCCCGTTTAGAGGAACCCTTGCGGCCGTGTTTTTTTCCACGGGGGGGTTTTTTACTCGTCGTTTTATGGGGAGGCATAGAATTCCAAAAGGCCCGTAATTAATAATAAA
>CAZZIY010000186.1:0-3105 GCA_964654525.1 uncultured Vampirovibrionales bacterium
TTAGGTTTTTTTCATGACGATGACACTCACCGTAATTAGCAAAACCAGCAGAAATCATTGGGCTTCGCGCTTTTGGGTTGCTGCAACGATGGCTATGGCATTGTCTTATATATTAGGCTCTAATGTGTTTGCCGCTGTTAATGACGCCTCTGCCCTGCCGAGTGACATGACAGGTCTCAAACCAAAGACCAGCCCACTCAAAATAGCCTCCAACCAACGTGCAACAGAGTTGAAAGCACTGATTGAGTTGATGAAGCCTTTGAATTTGCACCAGGTGGACCGCGCCTGCCAAAAAAACTTTGATCGCTTTTTTGAACAAAAAAACTCAGCCACCAGTTGGAAAACCAACCTTAAAAAACCTATAGACACCCGCGCTGTGCTGGATCCCAAAACAACCAGTGCCGAGTAGCCAGACAAACCAATCGGTTTTACCTAAGCGTTTACTGAAAAAGGTTTTCTGTTCGCCTGCGTCGGCTTTTTGTCTGGTTTAACAGATTTTCCGCCTTTATCTTCTTTCTGGCGAATCGCTTCTTGTGCTCTACCAATCAAGCTATCAGCATGTGCAGCCACACTCATATCTTGTCCTGAAGGGTCACTGGGCGCCAGAGCTGCTGATCGAATCGTGTGGTATGCTGCCAGTGAGGTCTCTGGACTGTTACGGTCAAGTCCAGGAATGCTAATAGGCACATGCCCTCCCACGGCAATCCCGTTGCTGTCATAATCAATATGAATACCGCCACCAAAGCCACCGGCTGCACTGGCATGGGCTTGTTCATGAGACATAATCGCACTGTATCTCTCTGCTTTTAGACTTTCTAATTTTGCTGGTGAGACCAAACCGGAATTCATCCCAATGCAGTGTCCACATCCACCGCCATGGCCAGCCGATACAGCGATTTTAGGTTCAGACTGTTCTGGGTTCTCCGTGCCGGATTTTTGATCACTTTTCGGATGTGGGGAGGCATCAAGGCCAGAAGCTGGCGCCGTTTGTCCCTTGTTATTCATGGCGGCAGAAGAAAAAATTCCAGCAGGATAGTTCCCGCCAAACCCAACAGACATTTAAAAACTCCTACGAAAACCCCCAAATGACTTTTTAAGTGTATTGTTTCTGCATTTGTTTTGATAGAACAGACAACTCGATTGCTTCTCTTAATATAAAGCGTCTTGAGCGAAAACTCGGATTCCTTAAAGAAAATTTTGGTTTTGAGTGCTACTAGTCGTGATAGGCCTGCATAGGAGAGCCAAAGTTTTTGATCTGATCCAACAGGGCTTTTTCTTGTTGCTGAGCAGTGATCGTCGCCTCACTTCGGGCAATGTCCTCAGGGGAGATCGAATATGAAATATTGGGGGTTAAGGACGGTGCTTGTTCATGATTGTCTCTGGGATTAGCTCTGGGATGATGGGCGCTGGCTTGATGAAAATGCTCAAAGCGATCCGGCCTGCGGAGTCGCTGCTGTGGGTTACTTCCTGCGGGCAGAGGTTTTGCCAGCACGATCCCTTTCTCTTTCAGGTCTTCTTCGAGTACCTTGTTGGGTTTCCCAAATAGTCGATGAGCTATCCACTCACCGGCACGCTGGAAGGGAATGGCAATGACAAACATAGAGAGAAGTTCGACAGCAGCCCCAGCCAGAGTAAAGCCCCACCCCCCAATGCCTGGAATAAAGCGGGGGACAATCCGGATAAACTTACGCCCGAGATTCCCCATCAGTTTGGAGACAACCCCAGTTCGGTTTAACAAGCTACGGCCAATCTCCCAGCCGACAAAACTACCAATTCCGGTGCCCAGAAAATCATGGAAGAAAGTTTTGAGTTTTTCGCCTTTTTCTGCCTTATGGGCCTCGCTAAATGATTGCCCAATCGCCAGGGCACCTACCATAAAGGGTCCCATCAGCCGGCCCAGAATCCCCTCTTGCCCGGCAGCTTTTTTCGCTGAGGAGCCGACATAACTGGTGAGACTGTCCCCGCCGAAGATCCGGCGAATATAGTTCATCGTGCCCGCAAAGAAACGGCCTATAGGGCCAATTGGTTTCGCCCCTTTCGCCGTGGTGCGGGTCAGCTGATCCATCAAGTGGAACTGTTCCCGGTAGACTGGGAAGAAGTGGTTGTTTAACCCCTCAATTCGTTTTGACAGTCCCAACACTTGCTTGGGAAGCTTTTTACTGGCCTGTTTCATCGCCGTCTCTGCCACTTTGTCAGCATGGCGAGATGCCGTTTTTATCAATCCTTGCAGGGTATCTATCTCTTGAGGGGTCAATTTTTTAAAACCCGCTATCACCCGTTCTGCTTGTGGAATGGTTTTCCCAGCCAAGGCTTTGGCAATTTTAGGAGAAACGGTTACTTTCTTCAGCAGCGCATCGACAATGACTGGCTCTTGGGCGCGCGAAAAGTGCCGCCGCAGAATGACCAGTGCCGTATCCAATTGTTCCTTGGTTGCAGCCTTTTGCAGGGGTCCCACGGCGGGTTGTTTCAAAAGGTCTGGGGGTAGTTGTTTGAGAAAGCCCTGCACATTTTGCTGAATTGCCAGTTTTTCGGCAGCCTCCGGTGGCATCTGATATAAAAACTGCTTGGTCCACGGACTCTGGTTGGTCGACTTAAGCAGCCAGGACTGGCCGTTGGCAATATGTTTGTTCGCCCAGCGGATGCCCGGTAAATGATCCAACCATTGAGCGGCACGGATTAGTGCCTGATTATCTCGGTTAAACGGCAGTCGAATCAGTTCTGCCAGTCCGATCCCAACCGCACCACCCATCAGCATTTGTGGTGGTGAAGGAAACGGGGATTCAAACTTATCGGGCGACGCTCCACTGGCCAGCGCTTGTTGTGCGGCGAGTCTGGCCTGTTGCTGCAGGCGAGGGTCTAGGGCTACTGCTCCTGGAATTTGAGAAGCAGGTTGCATATAGCCACCCGGTGGCATTCCTACAATAGGTTGACCCGGCGGCATAAATTGCCCTGGTATGGGTTGTCCAGCGTTTGCCAAATCGCCCGTGTCCTTGTCTGTGTCCCCGTAAAAAAACCTCGATCAATATCGATACATGCATAAACGTGGTTTGGGCGTTTTTTGTGCTATTGCGAGGACTCGAGTCAAAAACCCCAAATATCCTCTAT
>CAZZIY010000186.1:3205-4643 GCA_964654525.1 uncultured Vampirovibrionales bacterium
GGCGTTTTTTGTGCTATTGCGAGGACTCGAGTCAAAAACCCCAAATATCCTCTATATAGATGAGAAAAAAGAGGGAATGCGCGCCCTATTTCCTCCAAACATAGGTCGAAACTCACGGCAAAACCCACTAAACTAGGGATGTTTGGTAAATACAGTAAATACAACACATGAAGCGGGTGGTTATCCGATCAGCAATGGTCGTGGTAATTCGATCAGCAATGATCGGTGGATACTAACACACACATACAATTGGCTCCGGTTCCCATCTATCGTGAAGACGCTCAACTCAACCGCGATTCTTGGCCGGGGCCTCTGCTTTTTCCTTATGAAATGGGTACTCGGCCGGCCAAGGCCCGACTAATGGTGAGGTTATCCGCATAATCCAAATCCCCTCCCACAGGAAGACCAAACGCAATTCGGGTCAGAGAAATCCCCAGGGGCTGGATAATACGCGATAAGTACAGGCTGGTGGTATCGCCTTCGATCGAAGGGGGCAGGGCCAAAATCATTTCCCGAATATTCGGTGCCTCTTCCAAGCGCGTAAGCAGCGGTCGAATTTTAAGATCTTCGGGCTGAATCCCGTGTAAGGGAGAAATCAGACCGTGCAGCACGTGGTATAAGCCGCGAAATTCGCCTGTCCGCTCAAGAGCAAAGATATCGGAGGGCTCTGCCACCACGCACAGTACGCTGGCATCACGACTTTTATTTCTGCATATCTCGCAGGGTGATTGACCTGACAAGTTAAAACACTGGGGACATTCACGGATTTGGGACTTAGCCTCTTTGAGGATTTCTGCAAAACGGTCCACATCCTCACCAGACTGCTTAAGAACATGAAAAGCCAGACGCTGTGCTGATTTAGGCCCCACGCCTGGGAGCTTTTGGAAGGCCTCAATTAACCGCACCAGCGGTAAGGTCATGCTCATTGTATCTCAGGTCCTCTTGTTAAAACCCAGACTAAAACCCAGGGAGATTTAGCCCAGGGATATTGAGCCCGGCAGTCACAGAGGCCATCCGCTCACGAGTTGCATCAGCAACTTTTTGATTGGCATCTTTTAAAGCAGCCAGTACTAGGTCTTCCAACATCTCGCTATCTTCCAGCGCTTCTTTGGTGATTTTAACCCGGCTAAATTCTTGCTTACCGTTACAGTAAACGGTCACAGCGCCCCCCCCTGAAGAGCCCTGTACTTCAAGGCGTTCGAGTTCTGCTTGCACAGAATTCATATCGTCCTGCATTTTTTGGGCTTGTTTCATCATTTTTTGGATATCAAAACCAATCATCGGGTGTGTGTCTCCTTGCTTGACGCATCCATATCTTACAACCATTGTACTGACTCCATAGACAACGCGGGTGTTTTGCGTCCTGATGTAACAGATTGCAACAGAAGAGGGGATAAAAATCGGAAATCGATCAATTCTGGATGATCGATTGTTTTTA
>CAZZIY010000187.1:0-4615 GCA_964654525.1 uncultured Vampirovibrionales bacterium
AGGCTGTTGTGCCTGGTGCGGATGGGCAGGACCCGCGTAGACCTTTAATTTGGACAATTGGGCTGCACCCAGGGTGTTGCGAGGCAACATCCCGCGGACGGCTTTCTCAATCACACGGTCTGGATGATTGGCAATCATGTCCTTATACATGGTTCGGCGCAGACCACCGGGGTAGCCGGTGTGGCGGACATAAGATTTTTGAACGGCTTTTTTACCAGTCACGTTTACTTTTTCGGCATTCACAACAATCACAAAATCACCCGTATCAATGTTAGGGGTGTATTGTGGTTTGTTTTTACCACGCAGGATGGTGGCAATTTGACTGGCCAGGCGACCCAAGGTCTGTCCTTCTGCATCAACCAGCCACCAGGTACGCTCTACTTCAAGAGGCTTTGCGGCAAATGTTTTCATCGATAATAGACTCCGTTTGAGGGTTTAAGGGGGAACTGACACACGGTTCGCTCTGTAAATGTGGCTGCGAACCAATTAAAGAGGTGATTAAGGACTGGACCCAAGGATCTTCTCGAAAAGGGTGAAGATCAGAAGGATAGTTTACCGCCATCAGGCTCAGACCACAAGCAGGAGCATTCGATGACCACCGGGCAGCAACTTGACGGTCTCTACTGGCAAGGACTTCACTGAGTGTTTCCGGGCCAATTCCCGGTTTATGATGTCCAACGCTCACGAAAAAACCCGTCAGGTTTCTCACCATTTTATACAGAAAACGGTTGGCGACAATATCCATGATTACCCAATCGCCGTCTCGAGACCAACCCGCGCGGTAAATCGTGCACTCATCATTCTCAACAGTGCTGTCAAGACACTTAAAACTCGTAAAGTCGTGCGTCCCTATCAATGCTTGTGCCGCTGTGTTCATGGCGGCTTCGTCCAAGGTTTTGCTTATCCACGAGCCATGAGCTGGCAACAAGGCAGATCGGACACGGCTGTTTAAAATACGGTACTGATACCACCGATGTGTGGCACTTCGTTGACTGTGAAAGCCACGAGTATCAGCCAAAATATCAGAAAAAACAGTACTCCGTCTTACAGAAACAGCCTTTGGCAGGACCGCATTAATAGCCGTGGGGAGATCAATGATATGGCGAAAGGGATCTTCTCCCTCTGTAGCCGGATAAATATCCACATGCCCCACCTGCCCATGTGCATGCACACCGGCATCAGTCCGCCCCGAAAAATGGACTTTTCCGGTTTTAAGCCCTAGGTGCTTCAGTCCGTCTTCCAGTGCCTGCTGAACGGTCGGTAGAACAGCGCCCTGATGAGACTGAAACTGAGCCCCGTGAAAGGCTGAACCATCATATTCGATCAGCAATGCGGCACGAATAACAGAAAAATTAGCAGCAGAAAAACTAGTCGACAAACTCAATAACAGCCATCGGCGCCGCATCTCCACGACGGGGAGGCGCTGGCACAATCCGTGTATAACCACCTTTACGTGCGGTAAAGCGAGGTCCCACGGTTCTAAACAGTCGGCGCAGAACGGTCTCAGGTATATCTTTGCCGGTTTTGTCTTGAATCATCGCACCCGTACGCTTGTGATAAATCAAGCGAGAGGCTTGGCGAATGGCCTGCAAATCACCGCGTTTGGCCAAGGTGACCAGTTTGTCCACCTGTTCTTTGAGCGCCTTGGCGCGGGCACGGGTGGTGGTGATTTGATCGTATTCAACCAGACTGGTGGCCAAGGCCCGCAGCATAGCATTTCGCTGATCGGCGGGTCTGCCAAGGTGGTGGACTTTATTGCGATGGCGCATCGGAGACTTTCCTTTATTCGTGTTTTAGACCAGGGTGCTGAGATCCACACCTTCAGGACTGGGTTTTAAATCCAGACCAAAGGCACGGAGGCGCTCAATCACTTCATCAGAGGACTTTTTACCGAAGTTTTTAATCGATAACAGATCGGCTTCAGATTTTTGCAAGAGCTCTTGAATCGAGTTGATGTTGGCTCGCTTCAAGCAGTTGAAAGCACGAACCGAGAGTTCGAGATCTTCAATCGTAATGCTGGTTTGCACTTCTGGTTCAGCATTGGCGCTGGCTGTCGAAGCCCCACCAATGCGGTTGTTGCCTTCATCCACAGCGGCTTGGGAAAGCAAGGAGGGGATGCCTGATAAAGAGGCAATCGGCACCAAATGCTCAATCAACAGATTGGCGGATTGACTGAGTGCAGAACTGACATCAATGCTGCCGTTGGACCAGATCTCAAGGATCAGTTTGTCATAGTCGGTTCTTTGTCCAACCCGCGTGTCTTCAACCGTGTAGGCAACCCGTCGGATGGGCATAAAAGTGGCATCCAAGGTTAATGTATCGACAGCGCGGTTTTTGTTGCCGGAAATTTGCTCCCCGGGCACGTAACCCTTGCCGCCTTCAGCGGTCAGATCTGCATGGACACTGCCACCATCCGTGATGGTGCAGATGTGCCAGTCTGGGTTCACGATTTTCACATCGGCGGGGACTTCAATGTCTCCTGCCAACACAGGACCCGCTTTATCAACATCCAAGCGCAGGTATTGGGCTTCTTCACTATTGGATTTCAGCACCACACCTTTAAGATTGAGCAGAATATCCAGCACATCTTCCATCACACCAGGAATGGTGGTGAATTCGTGCGTAATGCCTTCAATACGAGCCGATGTAATGGCCATGCCGCGCAAGCTGGAGAGCAGCACTCGGCGTAAGGAGTTACCCAAGGTGGTACCGTAGCCTTTTTCCAAGGGCTCGATCACAAATTTACCGTAGATAGACCCATCTGAATCGGTGGTGGTGTTGACGCATTTAATATTGAGTTGATGTTCCATAATGGGGGGAAGGCCTCCAGGGTTATGATAAAACGTTCTATCGTGAATAAAATTCAATAATTAAGGCTTCTTTAAAGGTCCGGTCAATCTCTTCACGCTCCGGTAGCGCATTAACAGTCACTGTCAGGGCTTCAGTATCAACGTTCAGCCAGACCGGAATATCAGCCACAGCCCGTCTAAGAGGTTGCAGTGATTTAAAAAATGCTTTGCTGCGCTCGCGAACCGTGATCACATCTCCTGCTTTCAAGATATAAGAGGGGATGTCGGTCTTCTTGCCGTTGATCAAAATATGCCCGTGGGAGATTAACTGACGACTTTGTGGACGACTGTTGGCAAGCGTAGAACGGTAGAGGATACTGTCCAAACGGGCTTCAAGCCGTTGCAACATGATGGTCCCGGTCACGCCTTTTTTCCGGATAGAAATGGCGTAGTTTTGGCGGAACTGCTTTTCAAGCAGACCGTAGGTGCGCTTTACTTTTTGTTTTTCGCGCAACTGCAGGGCGTACTCGGATAACTTTTTACGGGCCTGTCCGTGCTGACCAGAGCCGTATGGGCGCTTGAGAACGGCGCATTTGGGGAAACCATCCAGACCGACGCCTTCGTTACGGGAAAGCTTGGTAACCGAACCACGATATCTGGCCAAAACTAAGACTCCTTTTAAAATTTAAAATTAAAAATTAAATCGAAAGACTAAACGCGGCGGCGCTTTGGTGCACGGCAGCCGTTGTGAGGAATGGGGGTGACATCTTTAATCAGTGTAATCTCCAGCCCAGAGACTTGCAGCGCACGAATCGCTGTTTCACGGCCCGCACCAGGCCCACAAACAAACACTTCCACGGAGCGCATGCCTTGCTCCATTGATTTTTTGGCAACTTGCTCAGCGGCAGATTGAGCGGCAAACGGGGTGCCTTTGCGGGCGCCCTTAAATCCAGCCACACCAGCACTGGCCCAAGCAATCACATTACCTTGCGGATCGCTAGAACTGACAATGGTATTGTTAAACGTGGACTGAATGTTCACTCTGCCTTGCAGAATGTTCTTTTTCTCTTTTCTTTTGGGTTTGGATACTTGTTTACCGGCCATTTGGGGGGGTGTTCTCCGTTAATTTAAGGATTTATTCAATTGATTTAATTTAAGCTTTTTTCATTAAGCTTTTTTCTAAGCTTTTTTCTTCATAGGCGCTGGGCGGCGACCACGACGGGTACGAGAGTTGGTTTTGGTGCGCTGTCCCCGGACAGGCAGGCCTTTTTTGTGACGCTGACCGCGGTAGCTGTTAATCTCAATCAAACGCTTAATGTTAAGACCCTCTTCACGGCGAAGGTCACCTTCCACGCGGAAGTTACGCTCAATAAACTCTTTTAAAGCGTTGATGTCTGATTCACTCAGATCGTCGGTCCGCTTGTTTGGGTCAATTTTGGTGGCAGCCAAAATTTTCTTGCTCAAAGACAGGCCAATCCCGTAAATATAAGGAAGAGCGTATAAAATCTTTTTGTGGCGGGGTAAATCAACGCCGACAAGTCTTGCCATTGAGGACTCCTACTGTTGTTGCTTGGCTATTGTGGACAGGACACGGGTGACACACAGACTTTAGCTTGTGGACTTTAGAACTGGCACATCCGCTGGAGCTAAATAACTTAAAGGAAACATATTTGAGAATCAAGGGGGGCAAGGTCCCTTCTTGTAAAGACCTGGAAAACATGCCAGAGAATAGTCAAGAAATAGGGAAATCCGACGAGTAATAACCCATTCCCTGTCTGTCCAGCGCACCAAACAAAATCATTACAGCAAAAGACAGAATGAAAAAG
>CAZZIY010000188.1:0-4598 GCA_964654525.1 uncultured Vampirovibrionales bacterium
GATTGAGCTCATAAGCCTTCCAATAAGACTGCTCAGCAAGCTCTCGGTTTCCGATTTTAAGAGCACTATTGCCCAGATACACCCAAGGAATATGCCAGCGGGGGTACTTGAGCGATTTTTCCTGCCAAAACGCGTTAGATTTTGCAAGTACCATCGGTGTTGAGTCCACCCCAGATCGGGCTAACTGAGTCAAAATGTCTGTTTCTTCACTGCCAGACAGTGTGGGGGTATCCCAAAGTTTTGTCACAAGGGCAGACAAGCGTCTTTTGTAGGGAGATTGTAGTGTGGACTCTTCACGAATCACGGGTGCGAGAATTTTTGTCGCCAAAGTATCCCACCCAAGAGTTTGAAGCTGAATTGCAAGATTGAGCCGGGCCACTGGACTGGGATCATCCACCGAGCAACTCTCAAAAATCTGACGAGCTTCGTCAATATTGCCTTGATAGAACTTTTCAACCCCTTTAAAGAAGCGTTTTTCCGGCACCAAGACTTCGGGATTGTGATCTGAGGGATCGAGCGAAAACACCGGATCATCCTGGCGGCTGTTGGCCTCAATTCCGGTTTTTTGAGTAGTTATTTGGTTCTGAGGCTGGCTGGGACCAGGAGAACCAAGGGAAAGTATTGGAATCTGTTTGGCGTTCTCTTCTTCTCGTCCAGCCAGACTAATCGTACTGCTCTGCTCTCCAGACACCTCGAGGACTTTTATCTCAGTCCTAGAAAAAGCTGTTTTCCACTGGGCTATTTTTTGCTCACACGCACTGGTTGTATCAGAATCACAGGAGAACAGACGGATATGAGTGGCATCGAGTGGTCTGCTCACTTTAGTTATATCCGATTCATTGGGATCAAACCCAAGCCAGATAATATTTTTTACTCCCAAAAAATCCTGATTTGCCGCAGCTGCATATTCTACCCAGGGATGCAACATAAAGCTGCCTTGGCCGGATAGCCCGTTAGACTGAAACACCAGGCCAAACACCAGGCGAGCGGGGATATTGGCTGAGCGAAGTATTGATGCAGACAGTATTGCCCGGTCCAAGGTACTGCCTTGTCCCTCTGCAAGGATGTTGGAGACACTTCTAAATTGCCATCCACGGGTGTCTAAGGCAACCTCTTGTTGTGTTGAGCGAGAGACAGTATGGATAAGATCAAAAATTGATCGGTGACCTGCATTAGAAGGAGGCTCTAGTTTAGAAAAAGTCTCTAGTAGTGAATAACGCCGCCTTAGTTCGGCCGGACTGTATTCCAACAAGGTGTCTGAGCCCAAATAAGCTTGCAACTCCGTAAAAGTTGGGAATGCTGTATAAACAGGCAATCTGTCTTGCAATACCTGGAGCTCAAATTGAGCCGTATCCTCTTTTATTAGCCGGCTTTGATGCCAGGGAGCAGAATCGAGACCCTCTATCCATTGACGTGTCCACTCATCAGAACCGGTTGTTGTTATTTGGTAGCGAGCCTTAGTGACAAGCCTGGGTGATTGAATCACAGTATTGACAGGAATAACCGGATTAACCACTGGATAAGCATTGGTGGTGTAGTCATTTACAGGCAACCCAGCCAACACAGAATCTGCTGTGAACGTCACTGCGCTGCAAAGACCCAGGGTTGTTAACCATGTAATAATCAGTCGTCGTGTAAAAGGTTGAAAACGCTTTATCCCGCCCATCTTAACCAGTCACCCCGTTAGACGGCCACTTGAAGAGAGGGATCTTGTAGGGACGGGTCTTGACGCATTGTGCCTTGCTCTTGAGACCGACAATCAGCCTGCATAGCCCGCACCAATTGCTCTACTTCTTGTAAAGATTGTACTTGTGTCAGTCGGTTTCTATATTGGCTGGCCCCAGGAAATCCTTTAGCATACCAGGCCAGGTGTTTTCGGATTTCTCGAATGCCAATGTCCATACCACGGTATTCACAATGTTTTTGTGCATGCAGCAGTGCCATTTCCAGTCGGGTTTCTCGGTCCATCATCGCAGTAGCATCCCCGGTTTTCAATGCGCTGTCTATTTCTCCGAGCAACCAGGGCTGCCCAAGGCACCCCCGCCCAATCATCACCCCGTCCACCCCGTAAGTGCCTAAGATGTGCTGTACATCAGCAAGAGTCTCTATATCCCCATTGGCGATCACAGGAATGTTGAGTGCAGATTTTAACTCTCCAAAAGCTTCCCACTTACATCCAGGCTGATATCCCTGAGCTCGAGTACGGGCATGGAGTGTCACCATCTGAGCACCGGCGTCCTGACACATTTGACCAAATTCCATATAGTTCATACTGTTACTATCCCAGCCCAGACGAAATTTGACCGTTACTGGTTTATCTATATGAGCTACCAGCTTAGAAATCAGCTCGTAAGCTCGCTCAGGCTCTTTCATCAAGGAGCAGCCCTCAAAGTTACCCGTAATTTTTTTGACCGGGCAACCCATATTAATATCGATGGTATCTGGGTTACGGTCTTCAATAATCGCCTCAGCAGCTTCTAGTAATACATCGACCTTATTGGCGGCGAGTTGATAGGCAATGGGATGGTCGCTTTCTACTTTGTCAAGAATACGAGCCTGTCGTTGCTTGGAATACACCAGCCCGTTCGAGCTGATCATCTCTGTACAAATCAGTGATGTGGGTGCCCATTTTCGTACTAAGCTTCGGAAGACCACGTCGGTCACGCCTGCCATAGGAGCGAGCATCACCCGACTGTTAATTGAGACCGGTCCAATCGAAAATACCTCACTTGCTGAGTGAGTTTTGACCTCATTACTGGTTGTATTGATAGCTACCATGGGAATTTTTTGGAATCCCTATTATAAATATGTGTTTTTATGTCTGATTTTGACACGAGCTTATTCTAGCCAGAGCCGCTTGGATATGCAAAGATATTGCCATGGAAAATACAGCTTCAGCCTCACAAACGCTATCAACGTCGTTCTCTCCGCTGGGAATTCCAGAGGCTCTGATGATGCGTCTGGAAATTGCTCAAACTGCGGCACGGCGAGCAGGACAGATACAACAACAAGTAGACCGTCACACCTTGGGCGTGGATGTGAAATCCTCCAGTATCGATTTGGTCACGCAAATTGACCGAGACAGTGATGCCGTCATTCAGCACGTCTTATCCGGGATGCTTTCGCGCGAAAATCTCACGCCACAAGCCATTATTACCGAGGAAACAATCCAAAGCCCAACGGAATTATCTGCTCTCAGCGGTAAAGACTGCTGGGTGGTCGATCCCTTAGACGGTACGACCAATTTTGCACATGGATTTCCCCATTTTGCTGTCTCCATCGCCTATTTGGAAAACGGTCATCCCGTCATTGGGCTTGTCTTTGATGTTAGCCGCAACGAGATGTTCTGGTCAGTAAAAGGACATGGTGCTTATCTCAACGGAAAAAGACTCTTTGCCAGTAAAACACCCTCACTCAATCAGGCGCTTCTGGCGACAGGATTCCCCTATACGTCTCATCAGGACCCACTGGAAAACCTGGGAACTGTGGCAGCCTTTTTGGCACAGTGCCATGGCATTCGCAGACCCGGAGCAGCAGCACTCGATCTGGCCTATGTGGCCAGTGGGCGGCTAGACGGTTTTTGGGAGCGTAAGTTATCGCCATGGGATGTGGCGGCCGGTTGCTTGTTGGTATCAGAGGCAGGCGGTACAGTCACCTCGATGGATAACACTCCCTATGCCCTTGCACAAGAACGGATAGACATCGTGGCCGCTGGAAACAAGACACTTCACAATGCGATGGTTGAGATAATTGCCAAAAAACCTACGCTCGTCTGGCAGTAAAGGTTTGCAAGTAAGTCTATTTCTTTCCTGGTGTTTTTTGCCGCTCTCTAAAAGAGGCTACTTTCATTCGGTTGCCACAAAGCTCCATACTGCACCAGCGACGTGTCTGATTTTTGGATGTATCCCAAAAAAGTAAGACGCAGGGCTCATTCTCACATTGGTGGATTCGAGAAAGCGGCACCCGTGTGAGGCAATCCAAGCAGGTTGCAATCACCCCTTGCAATAGACTCATCGGAAACGGCAGCGTGCTGGCCTCCTCTATAAAAATTGGTGAGGCTTTTGGGGAACAGGTCCCTAAAACAAGGGTTTTCGTAATTGGAAAATCTTGAATAAACTGATTAAAGGCAGACAGGCCAAGTTCTGATTGAGCGACTTCTTGTAGAACTGCTTTTTGGCCCGCAGACTGAAGCACGTCTCTAAATAGGCGGCGGCAGGTTGTAAAATGACTGATCAGACAAGTTTTTTGGACCTCACTGAGTGAGCTCAACCGCTGAGAGGCTTCTTGATGTGCCTTTGGGGTTATTTGCTTGGCTTCAAGCAACCACCGCAGCAATTCTTCTGGGTTTTGAATGAGATCAAAGCGCTGGTCCTGATAGTTCAACTCGGTATTGAGCAGGTCTAAAGCAGGGTGGTTGGACAAAAATAGAAAACCGGGTGGAAACTCAGCCAGCCCTTTAAGCGCGGAAGGAGAATGGTTAACACGCATGAACAGGACCTCCGTAAATTGCTTCTATACCCGCGTGTCACTGTCGGCATTACAAACCCTATTGTAACCTTCTTAATACATTTTAGCAAGACATCTCTTTTATTCTTTGA
>CAZZIY010000189.1:0-4579 GCA_964654525.1 uncultured Vampirovibrionales bacterium
CTCATGACATCGATATCCCCTTCCCTTACACAATCGAAAATGCTGGATGAAGATCCCTTAGCCCCCATTAAAAAGAAACTAGCCACCATGCTAAAGGCCCGCTTTCCTTATTGTGCGGTACAGACCTGGGATGAGGATAGGACGGTCTCCCTCGTCAAACAGCTGGTTCAAGATACCACGCTGATTAAAACGACTCGGGTTTTATACATATGGGATAGCCACAGTGGATTTTATAATGCCAGCGGAAGCCCCGTGGCCGACACCAAAACACCACTTTCTGCTGTTGAGTTTATGTTGAGCTGCCAAGGCGCTTCTGTCTTCTTGATTAAAGATGCCGTCACATTTTTCCCCGTGGAAAGCCGTGATATTGATTGGATTTTGCTTCGTCGGCTCAAACATCTCTCTGAAAAGCTTCGTTACGGTAGCGATCTACAGAATGTTCTCTTCATAGGGGAAAATATCACGCTGCCAGAATCCATTGCCAAAGAAGTCCATTTGATGTCTATTGGGCTCCCCAATGTTGATGAAATGAAGCTACTGTTGACCTCCATGATGGCCGAAAACTTACGCCCTGACCAAATATCTCTGAGCCCTGATGACTGTGAACAACTTGCAAAGGCTGCTTTAGGCTTAACCCTAAAAGAGGCGGAAAACGCATTTGCCTTTGCCATGGTGAGTGACAGCAAATTGGATATTCACGACATTCAATGGATACTAGAAGAAAAGTACCGCTCTGTTCGCCAGGGAGATGTCCTGGAATTTATTGAATCCAAGCAGAAAATTGACGAGGTCGGCGGTTTAGAGAACCTGAAATTATGGCTACAAAAACGGAAGAATAGCTGGCTCAGCGGTGCTTCTAAATACGGGCTTCCTTCTCCTAAGGGAGTGTTAATCACCGGTGTGCCAGGCTGCGGGAAAAGCATGGTGTGTAAAGCCATTGGCAGTCTGTGGGATCTCCCTGTCATTCGACTAGATGCTGGCCGGCTATACAGCAGCCTGATGGGCAGTAGCGAACAGAATTTACGACGTGCTATCCAAACGGCAGAAGCCATTGCTCCTTGTATTTTGTGGATAGACGAGCTTGAAAAAGGGTTTTCACAATCTGCAAGCGATGTGGCAGACGGTGGCACTTCTAACCGGATTCTTGGGACTCTTCTCACCTGGATGCAAGAGAAAACCGCGTCTGTCTTCATTGCGGCCACCTCAAACAATATCAACAAA
Organism: uncultured Vampirovibrionales bacterium; assembly: GCA_964654525.1. Classification (GTDB taxonomy): domain Bacteria; phylum Cyanobacteriota; class Vampirovibrionia; order Vampirovibrionales; family Vampirovibrionaceae; genus JAIEMW01. The sequence continues at coordinate 1,222 of CAZZIY010000189.1, forward strand.
CTACCCCCAGAACTACTGCGTAAAGGCCGTTTTGATGAAATATTTTTTGTGGATCTCCCCAGAAGTGCCGAACGAGCGCAGATTTTAATGTACCATTTAAAAAAACGTCTCAAAGATCCCAGCGTTGTTGGAGATTTTAAATTGACACAAGACGTATTGGTCCCCATGGTTAATGCGATGAAAGGTTTTAACGGATCTGAGATTGAGCAAGTTGTGATTAACGGTCTGTTTGAAGCCTTTTCTGAAAACCGGAGTCTGACGGTAAATGATATTGAGACAGCGATTAAGCGAATAGTACCGCTTAGCCAAACACAGGCCGAAGAAATTTATAATATGCGGGCTTGGTCACAAAACCGAGCTGTCCAAGCAACCAGCGAAATACCGTACAGTTCTGAATTACAGAAAACAAAGCAACCATGATAAACCAGATGGGGATAAACCAGATGGGAGTCTCCCCTTTTGATGTCTACTCTCTGCAGTTCTTTCAAAAAACGTTTTTATGGGAAAGCGAGACATCTCTGTCTCTCCTCTCTTCTGAACAACCCGTGTCATTTGAGACAGAACATATCAACGGACATCCCTACTTGCCTGCAGAGGAATTAACCAATCTGCGTGCAAGATACCGTGTTCAGCCTGGAGTAAATGGGCTATTTCTAATCAGTTTAAACACCCCCCCTGGAACAAAGCCCCTGGGGCAACTCCTGCTAACAACCCGAGGACTCTACTGGTGGGATACCATCACCAAAGAACATTGTCGTGCTTTTTTAAGTGAGATTGACACCCTTCATTTAGAGGGGCAATTAAGCTTTCCTGGCTACAAACTTCGTCTGAGAAACAAAACACAATCAAATATTATTGTCTCGGCTCATCCTTTACTGCTTGAGAGTTTGCTCAAAGTGCTCCAAGATATGACTTACCTCTATCCCCAATGGCAAATCAACTTACTGACCGCTAGTTCACAAGTGATTACGACATTACCCGGGTGTACTAGCCAAATTAGCCGTAAAGTAGCCAGTGTTCTTGAATCAATCACTGCCTCATTCGACAAGGATTCGAAATCGAACATGACCCCTCATGCCCTTTTGCGCAATTTACTAGGAGAATCTGGTCTTCCAGCAGAATATTGGGATGAATGGAAGTTAATGTGTACGGTTCAGCCCATTAATATCTCTGAACCAGCTCCCGTGCGAAAGCTAGATTTATAAATTAACGTTTCAATTCACTTTACGACAGCTATCGAAGCTGTTAATTTATGCTTAGCTCAATCAAGTGAGGTGACTGATAACGATGAACAGCATTCGTCAGACTTTATTTTCTTCAAAAACTTCCTCGTATCCACGCTTTGGGGAGCGGCTTTCTGTCTCAGCAGAAGATAGCAAAGGCAACGGTATTATCGCTCAGACCCTTTCTACGCCTCGATCAGACACCGCGGCTGTGGGTATGACGACTGCAGCCAGTGGAACAGGTCTTAGCATTTCTGGTCCCCACTCTGCATTGGCCAGCACCGGCCTTAATGCCACCAAAACAGGGGGATCTTTATCAGGTGGCCCACTCACCGCACACAGCAGTGCAGCCCATCCTGTTACAGGTGGTTTAGTACAAATTTTATTGGGATTCTTGGTTGCAGGACCGTCTTTGTTGTTGCATCGAAGTAAGCCCACGCCGCCCAGTAATTAATTTTTGGTAAGCAATAAATTGGCTTCAGGGGCTCTTACTGAGCTATGTGTATTTTTAATCCGGGAGTACACACCCATGAAGATCTTTAGGGCCCAGTCTTTAAATACCCGACACCCTCTGACAGTAGACCCCAGGCAGTTTTCTCGTCCGCAGTTTGGCGAACGGGTTGAGATTAGTACTGGAGACGCGTTATCAACACTGGCAGAAAAGTCGCTGATTTCAACTTCTTCTAGTAGCAGCACAGGGATGGACAGTGTGTCCACGGCTCTTGGCTCAGGTTCTGTCAGTGGAGGTTCTGCGCTGGTGGTAGGGGGTTCAGCCCTTGCCAGCTCCACGCCTCATTCCTCTGCCGCTGCATCTGCACTGCACTCTGTCCAAACAGCGGGAACATCAGGCTCCGCAGGTTTTTCTGCGGCAAATCCAGTTTTGGGCGGTACCAGCCAAACCAGTGTGGGTTTTACATTACTCGGAACTGGAGCCTCCTTACTCAGCAGTGAGAGTGATCTCAACCCTCCGTCATAAATGAATACTTCGATCAGAACCTTCCAACTGGACAGAAACCGCTACACGAAGTGTGTTTCAACCTATGCTGGTATTAGCAAAACACCTGCTAAACCTATTCCAGTTTTGACATTTACCGGCGAACAGCCTGTCAAAAAACCAAATCGACTGACTTATGCTGTCATTTCAAACCTAGAGGCAATGGCAAACAGTGCAGAACGGCTATTGCGCCGACTGGGTCACCGTTATATGAGAAAGAGACTTCAGCCGACCCTTGATAAAGTGTCTGCCATTCTCAACAATACCAGCCCAGATGCCTCGGACTATATCAGCAAAGTGATGCAGGTGGCGCGTTTATACGCAAATGTGCAACCGATTGAGGCTGAAGTAAACACCGAGGATAAACGCTTTGAAGACATTGCCGCATCCAATGAAGCTTGCATTTTTGTGATTAACCATGATCATCAGACTGAAGACCCTGTTCTACTGAGCATGAGCGCTGTATTGCTTTACAACGCCTATGCCAAGCTCGGCAAACTGGCACACTGTCCAAGACCTGGGGTGATTTTAAACGAGGACATTATTGCCACATCTCCCCCCGAGCAGCAAGCCCTGTGGCATAAAATGGGTGTGATTGGGGTCGATGCCAGTGTCTTTCCCTCAAAAAAAGGTATTTCTAAAAATACACGGGCCTTTATGAGAGTGTTGCCCGATTTTTGTGAGGATAAAAAGCATCTTTTTATATTCCCTGAAGGACGACTTTCAGCTTTCAAAGGTCTCGCGCTTCGTCAAAAATTCCAAACAGGGGTGGGCGATATCGTGCGGGCAGCTTTGAAAAGAAAAGAAAGCGTAAAAGTTGTCCCCTTGGGGTTTGCATACGGCAAAAAAGCAAAACAGCGATTGGGGTCTATCTATATAGGGAAACCTGTGATATTTTCGCGACAAGGTGAGAACACCCTGGTCTCTGTCGGGAATATAACACCGGAAACAGCATCTCAGCCCTATAAAGATTTTTTCTGGGCAAATGGTGATTTTACACCTTCGAAAGTGATGACCCATCGACGACAACCAGTTAAAAGTGCAGACTTAAGCCCGTTTATTGCCGATGTGTTGGCCGAACATTTGTCCATCTGCCGAGAGTTTGCCCTTAAGCAATTACCAGCCGTTTCATTAAAAGCAA
>CAZZIY010000190.1:0-4577 GCA_964654525.1 uncultured Vampirovibrionales bacterium
AACGTCCTGCAGCACGTGTCACCATTAGTGATCCCAGTATTGCCAGTGCGCTTATATTATCGCCAACACAAATTCAAATTGTGGGGAGCAAAGTGGGCGTTGCCAATCTTGTCCTATGGGAAAATATTGGCAACAGTCATTATTCAATGATAGATCTCAACATTCACCGGGATATTTCTAATTTAACGCGGCAGTTAAAACAACTAGACCCTAGACTCAATGTTGAACCGATTGCGGCCAATGACACAGTGATTTTATCAGGAGATGCAGAATCGATGGAATCTCGTCAAATGGCCGTCGATTTGGCAAAAAGTTACTTTCAGGGAGGCGATAATACCAGTGCTTCCGCGCCCTCTTCTCAAAGTACTTCTGGGAATAGCACTGGAGGAAATTCAGCTTCTTCTGGCAGTTCTGGCTCCAGCAATTCTTCTGGCAGCTCGTCCAGTTCAGGCACTTCATCATCTTCAAATGGCGGCAGTACGGCTCAAGCCAGCAGTGGTTCTACTGGCACTTCACGAGGTCTGCAAGGGAATAACAGTTTTTCTCCCGGATCTTCTATGCCAGGCTCTGTCCCTAAAATCATTAATCTCATTCGTGTCCCAGGAATTCCTTCTACAAAGGCCGCCCTGGTTCAACAGAAATTAACCGCCATCGATCCCAACATCAAAATGGATGTGATTCCTGGAGCAGACGGAGTGGAAAAAGTTATTTTGACTGGGCGTGTTAAGAATTCTTCAACAATTTCAAAAGCAATTAATACGGCCAGTATTTTTTACGGAACTCCAGGAATCAAGGTTTTAACCGGGCCTGGCGGAAACGGCATCCGCTCATCTGGAAGTGCTGATTTCCAAGATGATAAAAAATTTAGTGACAATGTTGATATCAATATTTTACAAGGCTCCGTCATTGCAGACTCTTCTGGCAATGTGATCAGTATGATGCAGGTCGCTTATCGTCCCCAGATCCGGTGCAAAATTAAATTTTTAGATATCTCTCGAGTAGCCTTAAATCAAGTTGGTCACAATTTAATCGCTAACTTTAATGATGTTCAATTGGGAACGTTTAACGGTAGTCAATCACCTGCTACCGGAAAAAGTATCGCTTCATTTGATCCCAAAAATACTGGGCAAGTTATCTCGAATGCCATTACTCGCTCTAACAGTGGGACCAGCACCCAAAGCAGATCGCAAACCTTTTCAATCAACCCAGTTTATGGAGACGGTGTGACTCAGTTTATCAGTGTTAATCAAAGACTGGGTGCTGTGATTAGCGCATTAACAGAAAAGCGAAAAGCAAGATCGCTGGCTGAACCCACTCTCACATTGTTGAGTGGTGAAAAAGCAAGTTTTTTGGCGGGAGGAGAAGTTCCTGTTCCTGTTCTGGGCTCTAATGGTCAAATTAATGTTCAATACAAAGAGTTTGGGATTCGGTTAAATATTATCGCAACGATTACGGAAGATGAAAAAATTCATCTGCAAGTCTCTCCAGAAATCAGCGAGCGTGACGATAATAATTCAATCACCACCAATATTGTGACTGTTCCCGGTTTTAGGACCCGTCGACTCCAAAGTACATTAGAACTTAGAACCGGTGAAAGCTTTGTAATGGGTGGGTTATTTAGCCAAGTTGATCAAGAAAATTTTAGTGGTTTCCCCGGACTTGGCACATTACCAGTGATTGGTAGTTTTTTTAGAAATAAAAATTCAAACAAAACGGACAGTGAGATGATTGTGATTGTACAACCTGAAGTAATGATGGTAGAAAACGATCTGCTGCCTGTAACAAAATAAGTTCTATTTTCGTAAATCAATCTAATGAATAACTCGTTGAATGGAGTGTGTGGCCAGTATGTCTAAGCATAGCGGGATTACTGCAATTGCAGTTGCCAGTTCTACAGAAGTGAGAACTGCACTTTATGAACAATTATCAAATTTGGAAATGATCCAATTAGACGGTGTCTATTTGGAATTATCTGAGTGTGTTCGTCTCTTACGAGAACGTCATATTGAGTCTCAGCCTGACGTATTAATTATTGATTTTACGGGACGAGAATTAGATGCCTGCCTCATGGTTCAAGCATTGATGCTGGAATACCCACATCAATTGACAGTCATTGCCCTACACCGCCAAGTAGAGCAAGACATGATTTTGACCATGGTGCGCAGTGGTGTGAAGGATGTGATTCACTATCCGTTGGAAAAAGATAAGCTGGAGCATGCATTATTACGCCACAAAGAATGGCTGGAACGCTATCAGCAACATCAAGCGGCTCTTCTTAAAAAGCAGAGTCAATTGATTGAACAAACCAATCAGGAGACTCCCAACCGTATTATTACTGTTTTTTCAAGCAAGGGAGGGGCGGGATCGACCACGCTATCAGTTAACTTAGCATACGAATTATCTCAATTGGAAAAACAATCTGTTCTTTTACTCGATATGGATCAGGTTTTTTGCAATGCGGCCTCTTTAATGAATGCAAAGCCAGCATACTCTTTGGGAGAACTGGCTGGCACACCGCTAGAGGATTTGGATGACAGTCTGTTTGAGCGCATTATTCATCAGCAGGATTCTGGTGTCGATCTGATTGCCGGATGTAAACACGTACTGGAATCTCACAATTTAATTTCTCTTGAACTATTAGAAAAATTATTACGCTATCTACAAACCCGCTACCAAACGATTGTGATTGATTTACCCACCCATGTGTTAGATCCGTACCACCAATTTTTAGTCGATGCGGCAACAGAGGTATTACTTGTCTCAAGCCTGGATATTCCTGGGCTATACCGGTCAAAACAATATCTCGATCTGGCACGTCAACATGTTCCTATTGAAAAGATTAAACTCGTCCTAAACCGTTGGGAGCTTAAAGCAGCCTACGGTATGAGCAACCAAGCCCTTGAGCAAGAATTTGGTTATCCAGTTTTTGCCAGAATATCCAACGATTGGGAGCTTAACGTGGAGGCCAACAGTATGGGATCATTTTTTTCAAAACTTAAACCTCAATCGCCTCTCACAAAATCCATCCGGCAATTAGCCAGTCAACTTCAACATACGGCCAATACCCCAGAACCTGAAAGAGTGGGTTCCACACATAAGGGCTTTCTTACACTGCTGTTTGGGGGTAAACTAAAGAATAAAGAAGAAAATCCGCAAAATTTAAAGGATGCTCCGTCTCATGTCATTCAGCAAGCATAACTGGGGCAGCTGGTCTAAAACCCCCGGGACTAGCCCAAGCACTGAAGTGATTGCAACGGGGAGTGAGCAGAAGACAAAACCAGAGGTCCAATCTGTTCGCAGCGATGAGCCTAAGTCCTTACGGACAGGGCAAGATAAAAACGAGACTGATATTAAGACAAAAATTCACCGTAGACTGATCGAAGAAGTGGATCTCAGTAAGCTCAGTGACGCGGACGATCACCAGCTACGGATGCAAGTCAAAGACGCGATTAATCACCTTTTGTTAGAAGAAAGCGCCTTACTAACAACAGTAGAGCGTGAACGCCTGATAGAAGAAATTCTCAATGAGACCATGGGCTTAGGCCCGTTAGAACCACTGCTCAGAGACAAAAGCATCAACGAGATCATGATTAATGGGCCCAATCTGGTCTTCATCGAGCGGGGTGGAAAACTCGTTGAGAGCAACACACGGTTTAAAGACAATGCCCATTTGATGCAGATTATTGACCGTATTGTCTCTGCTGTGGGCCGCCGCGTGGATGAAACACAGCCACTATGTGACGCTCGGCTGAAAGACGGGTCTCGCTTTAATTGTGTGATCCCGCCTCTGGCACTCGACGGTCCTCTAGTCACCATCCGAAAATTTTCGAAAGATCCCTATAAAATAGCCGATTTAATTCGCTTTGGTAGCTTAAATGAAGCGGCTGCGGATTTGCTCCGAGGATTTGTCGAAGCGCGGCTTAATATTGTGATTTCTGGGGGCACAGGCTCCGGTAAAACCACACTGCTCAATGTATTATCCAGTTTTATTCCCCACGATGAACGTATTGTCACCATTGAAGATACCGCTGAATTACAACTCCAACAGCGACATGTCGCCCGAATGGAAACCCGTCCTGCCAACATAGAGGGCAAAGGCGAAATTACGCAACGCGATTTGGTTAAAAACTCTTTGCGGATGCGGCCTGAGCGGATTGTCCTGGGGGAATGCCGTGGCGGTGAAGCTCTCGACATGCTACAAGCCATGAATACGGGTCACGATGGTTCTCTCACCACGCTTCATGCCAATACCCCACGAGATGCACTGCGCAGAATGGAAACTATGGTGATGATGGCCGGTTATGATTTGCCTATTCGGGCGATTAGAGAGCAAATAGCCTCTGCCGTCAACGTGATTATCCAGGCCACTCGACTCTCCGATGGCAGTCGTCGGGTGATGAACGTGACTGAAGTAGTGGGGATGGAAGGCGATATTATTTTGCTTCAAGATGTATTTGTCTTCCAGCAATTGGGCTTGGATGAAAACGGCAAAGTGATCGGAGAATTTAAACACACTGGCGTGAGACCCAAATTTATGGACGCCCTGATTGCCGCCGGTGTTCATCATCAAGCAGGCG
>CAZZIY010000191.1:0-4572 GCA_964654525.1 uncultured Vampirovibrionales bacterium
ACTGAACCAGATTAGGCCCTAACGCGACAGCCCCAACCAAGAAGACCAACGTGACCAAAACACCCGGCACGACGTATTCAACACTGCTGCTGCCAAAAGGCGGTGGGCTTCTCCAAAAGAGCCGTTTCAAAATGTTCACAGTCTTTCTCAATTCTCAGAAATTCTCAATCCAACTTCGCTATCGACCGTTATGATTTGGAATTGAGAAACCGTGAACAGCTAAACCGAATTGTTACAAAAATTACAAAAAATTACTCTATGCGAACCGCAGTCCCGTAAGCCAATACTTCTGTCAGGCCTTCCATCAACTCAGTTGCATCATAGCGAAAAGCAATAATCGCATTGGCACCCATCCGTTGGGCATGAAGCCGCATTTCTTCATAGGCATCTTGCCGCGCTTCTTCGCACATTTCGGTGTAAATGGTGATATTACCGCCAAACAAAGATTGCAAGCCACCAAAAAAATTACCCACAACGGAGCGAGAGCGAACCACAATTCCTCGAACAATCCCTAAAGTAGCCGTAACCCGGTGGCCAGGTACCTCAAAAGCACTGGTTATGTTGCTATGTGGAATACTACTGTAATTCGATGTCATCTGCTGAGCTCCCAATCACTAACACGATTAGTTTCATTATACGGTTTTGATCGGTTAATGGACCATCGAGAGTGAACTGGCCAGGGCGTCCACCAGACCCTGGAGATCTGTCTCTTGGGTGGCAAAATGCGTCATCAGGCGAATAATGCTTCTGCGTTCATCGAACACATAGAAAAAATAATCTTCCTGTAGCCTTTGGATGATGGGTCTTGGTACTGCTAAAAACACCCCATTGGCTTCTACGGGGAAAACGGGTTTTATACCTGTGGTGGCTTCAATTTTGCTTGCCAGTAAACGGGCCATCTGATTGGCGTGCGAGGCATTACGCTGCCATAAATTATCCTGAAAAAATGCCAAAAATTGTGCGGCTACAAAGCGGTGCTTGGAAATCAGCTGCATCCCGTTCTTACGGATAAACGCAAAGTCTTTGGCAAGTTCGGGATTAAAAAATACGACGGCTTCTGCGCCCATTAATCCGTTTTTTGTCCCTCCCAGACTGAGAATATCCACGCCGATATCGCGTGTGATTGCTTTCAGTGTCACACCAAGAGTGGCTGCGGCATTGGAGAGCCTTGCTCCGTCCATGTGCACAATAAGATTATTATTGTGCGCCCAAACAGAGAGGGCCTGAAGTTCTGGGACGCTGTAGACCGTCCCAAACTCAGTGCTTTGGGTTAGGCTGAGAACTTTCACTTGCCCGTGATGGGGATCTCCTTGATGCGCCAAATAAGGGTCTAGAGAACGCTCGAAGTCTTCTGTGGGTAGCTTCCCCATGGCATGAGGGACCTTGATAATTTGGCAACCTAATCGTGCTTCGGGCGCTTGGCATTCATCTTCGCCAATGTGAGAACAATCTGTAGCCAAAACACTGTGATAGGGGCGAATAACAGACTGAAGCCCCAGAACGTTGGCAGCAGTGCCGTTGGCGACCAAAAAACCCTGTGTTCCTTCTCCAAAGTGCTCGGTTAAACAATCGTTAAAGGCGCGTGTCCATGAATCATCCCCATAGGCAACCGCATCGTCAGTATTGGCTGACTCTATGGCAGCCATAACAGCGGGATGAATCCCTGCATTGTTGTCACTAGCAAAGCTGCGGTGACGTTTTTGGATGAATTGCGGCATCGTCCCAGACTAGGGCAAAGCGCGCAGGCAGGCAACTTAATTTTTTATAAAAAAACTATTTTTGGCTGGGCGGACAAACCACGGGTAAAGGTCCGGGCTCAAAGCCAAAGTAGTTCCGAAAGATACCGTAAAGCTCAGGATTGTACTCTCTCAACATCCCGGGCTGGCAAAAAAAGGTTTCGGTCAGAACGGCCAAAAACTCTGTTGGGTTGGTCAGAGCATATGGGTCGATAGGAGACGGGCGCCCGTCCGTCAAACAGGCTTCAATACGGGCCTGCTCTTTCAACATCAGTTGTTTGAATTGGGCCCGAGTACTGGCGCGCCAACCCGGGAAACAGGCTTCATGATCCCCTTCGATAAAATCCAAAACGTGGGCGATTTCGTGGATGACCACATCTGTTGCTGTGTGATCTTCACGGCAGCCTTCAAGGACCTGATCCGCAGATAGCTCCATAATCATATGCTCGCGCTCGTAGGTGACTTGCCCGTAGAAGTACGTTTCACTTTCATAATCCATAAATCCCATGCCCTCGTAGAGACGGATCTCTAGCCCGTTCTCGATACAGCCAATCTCTTCCATCAGGTCAGGGCGAAAGCAGAGCATGAACTGAATTTTCTTGAGAATCTGCTCTTCAGCGGCTAAAAAAGTGGGATTGGCTTTGCAGGGTTGCTTACGCCGGCTTCCAGTATTACGAAAATACCGGAAACTCCATCCTTCACAGAAACGTTTTGAGTTAACACGCTTGGCCACGGGCCACAAACATTCCTCTATTTCTTCAGTGTACCAGTCGGTAATGGTATCGTCAGATGACGTAAAAGATTCAATTTTTAGCGGGCTTTCAGGCGAGAGCGAGGTCAATCTGTTACATTTCGTAACTGTCATTTTCCGGATATTGATCAAACGCGATTGGCAGTATCATTGATAAGAAATAGTGAGATAAGAAATAGTGAGCAGATTTTTATTAGATTGATAGAACCGTGCCAATGATACTCTCAGATTGCCAGAAGCCACATAACCAGTAGGACATAAGATCATGACTTACAAACATAAAACGGATGCAGAATGGAAAACACTTTTAACCCCAGAGCAATACACAATTACCCGTCAGAAAGGAACAGAACGTCCTTTTACCGGGGAGTATTATGAGAATAAGGCCTCTGGAAAATACCTGTGCGTTTGTTGCGGCCAGGCCCTGTTTTCTTCAGAAGCAAAGTACGATTCAGGCTCAGGTTGGCCAAGCTTTTGGCAGCCCCTGAAATCGGAAGCCTTGGCCTCTCAAAGCGATATGTCTCACGGTATGAATCGTATCGAGATACATTGCAGTCAATGTGGTGCCCATATGGGACATGTTTTTGAGGACGGGCCAAAGCCTACAGGACTGCGCTACTGTATTAATTCAGCCTCACTGCAATTTCAGCCGGAACAAGAGCCACACACACCGTAAAATTCAATGGCGTGACTGGATACCTGGAAGCGGGCTGCTTGTTGGACCGCTTGTACGAGTTCATCGGCCCCAGGGCAATGGACTTCAGAAACAGTGTGGCATTGATTGCAGACCAAAAGATGGTGACAATGGTCTGCTTGGTGTTTGTCGCAGAAAGATTCTGGAGAAAGCCGGCATTTCTGGACTTTACTACTGCTAAGCAGCCGGTGAATCAGGTGGTGTGTTTCAAGTGTTTCGAGAATCCTGTAAACACTGACAGTATCTATTTTCTCGCCCAGAGAATCTATTTTTTCTTTAATTTCATAGGCGGAAAGCGGAATCGGGCTATTGTCCAGCAAATCAATCACCACTTTGCGTGGTTTCGTAATTCTCAAACCCGCGTGTTTTAAGGTGTGAAGCGCTTGCTGCGTGTATGAAGAGTCAGCATGAGCAGCCTGAGTGTTCGATTGTCCAGTGTGAGTCGACATGTCCTCATTATAGAAGAGTGCCTCGCAAAAGACGAATCAACGAATCTTGAAGTTTTTTGCTCACCAGGCTCGTTGTTGACTGTATTGGCCTCTAGAGTGACCTCGATTGCTGTTAAAGGGGCGGATAGGTCTTTTCCTGTCTGCATTTTGATAGGTGATGCTGATGAGTTGCCCGTTTAATTCTGTTCCATTGAGGGTTTGAATGGCCTGCGATGCGGCTTCTACACTATCCATTTCTACAAAGGCAAAGCCCCTGGGGCGAAATGTTTCGCGGTCAGTGGGGATACGGACACTAATGACTGAGCCCGTGATAGAACTGGCAGATTCAAAGAACTGGCGTAAAATACCTTCACTAACGGTCTCATCGATATTTTTGATAAAGAGACAGGCGTTAGGCTTGCTATGGGTCGTTCTATCGTGGTTGTCTCTCTGAGCATCTGCTTGGTGAATGGCGACACTGAGTGAACGGCCGTCTAAATGATAGCCGTTAAGAGAGGCAATGGCAGACTGTCCTTCCAAAGGCGTTGACATTTCAACAAAGGCAAAACCGCGGGATTTACCGTCTTCTCGTCTTGTGGGAATTTTTACTGACTGGACGTGCCCTATCGACGAGAAAAGATCAAACAGATCCGCCTCTGTGATAGACCAACTGAGATTGCGCACAAACAATTCACAGCCATCGTTAGAGATTATTGGATTGAACATGGGTTTCTTCCTTTAAAACACTTGGGGATAAATTGATTTCTTTGAGATCGTCAGGCAGATCGATGATTAGACCGCAGTGAGCTACATCACTGCAGTGAAAAGCCCATAGAACGCCTCCGTCTCTGCCACTGTGAAACAGCGTGAAGCTGTCTTCTTGCAGATCGAGAATTTTACCCTGGTATAAATCAGTCCCTGGGGTTTTCAACTGAACCAGCAGTTCTTTACCGGACTCAAACG
>CAZZIY010000192.1:0-4549 GCA_964654525.1 uncultured Vampirovibrionales bacterium
GCCAACCCTACTTTAAACTCACCCTCTAAGCACTCACTCCGCAATATTATGCTGCCCTCTGGGGTTCCGGTATTTTTTCTCCACGGAACGTTTGCAACCAGTGTGGATTGGAAACCCCTTGTGCAGTTTATTTCTGGGGTAGAAACCACCCACCCAACCTACTCTTCGTATATTCCTGAAGTGAAAGATGCGTTGGGAATTGAAACCGTTGCCGATCCGTCTCGAGTGATACCCTCTTACAAGCTCGCCATTCGCGATATGGGGGATTTTAAAACACAGGTGACCTACCGCAACTTGAAACCACTGCGGACGCTCTGGATGGATACCACAATGGATTCTGCAGAGCGTGACCGGCGCATTGGAAATATCTTTCAGCTTCTTCCTGAAGTCCAGGCAGAAGTACTGCCTGTGTTAAAGCAGTCGTTGCTCGCTCCAATATTTGCCTTAACTCTCGATGAAGAAGCCCGTCAGCCCTTATGGCAGTTTTTAGACAAAACAGTCGGTAAATTAATGGTGGAAGTGGCAAAACTGGGCCTTTCTGAATCTGGAGACAGGCCCAGTGCAGAGTACCCAATTTATGATTCGTACCGTCTCCACACCAAAGCACTGGTACAGGGCAAAACCATCAATATGGATATGAAAAACCCGGTGCCCAAAAATGATGTGGTCAATATTCGGGTCATCACTCTGCAAGATGTGACTGAACTAGAACAACGGCTGAACCGGTTGGAAGCACAGTTGGCTAAAAAACTCAGCCAACTCCCGATGGCCGCAAAAATACCCACAGAAACAGAACGTAAGGCGTGGGCGACTCGCTTTGCGCGTGCCCTGATTGCCGTAGTTTCCCCACAGGGTTTAGTCTTTGGGCATAGTCAAGGCGGTACTGTTCTGCTCAGTGCACTATTAAACAGTCAGCAAGCAAATTTATCTGGAGCCAAGTTGTCTGACACGGGAGCTGACATGGGTCCTGATATGGGGCCTGATATGGGTTGCGAAGATTTGGGCGGACAGTTTATAGGCATAGCCACCCTGTTCAGCGCGCCGGTGAATGGAATTCCTGACATGCCGGCTTGGGGCATTGCGGTGAAAGATATCTTGAAGCGAAACGTCTTTAAGAGTGAACGCTTGACCCGGTTTTTCTTAATGCCTGTCCTATGGCACTATTTCCAAGAAGGCCGCCCAGCAGTCCCCGAAATGCGGGTTGGTAGTCCACTGATGCGAAAAATTAAATCGGGTCTCGAACTGTTGACTCAGAAAAAACTGCCAACCAGACCACTGACCGTTGTTGCGGCACACGATCCAAAAGATACTTTTATTGAACCTTCTGTGGCCACATTACCGTTATCCGAAGGGGATAAACCTGGAAATCTTCTGAATATTGCCCTGGATGTGCCCGATATGCCGCTGACTCACCCAGACGGGGAAGCCCTCCTGGAATCCGAAATCAGACGGAGTGCCCGGCATCCCCGTTCCCTGATGTCCAGACTGATCCGAAGTGTGCCCTTGCGTTGGCAAAATATTCTTTACCGAGCCTACCGGGACTGCTTGAAGGGCTTAACGCAGCATTCGTCTTTGTTGAATTTCCCCGTGGAAGTACATCAGCAATTGGGTGAGCGCTTGGTGAGCGATCCTCGTTATCACGCCGGACTATTACAGCCTGAAAACTTTGAACCCTTTCGTTATCAGCTGCTATTGGTCCGTCGTAAAATTCTGCAAAAATTGACACAGAGCCAAGATGCGGCTGGTGCACTCGCCGCACTGCTAGCATTTCAAGCGAAACATCCGCAATTTTTACCCGCTGTAATTGCCAACGCCCAGCAAAGTCTGCCAATGCAGCAATCCGCAGGTCTGGCTGCAGAGAAATTGCTGGGTGACATTGTTACCGTGATTGACAAGGCAGAGCGCGCGGGTGTGTTTAAAGGGTCCTCTGAGACCGCTTCTTCTTCGAGCCGAAGTGCAGTGTTGAACCATTTGCAAAGGATTCAAGAAGGGCTGACATCCCGTGGCTCTTCCATAACTGGAGATAACACGGCTATACAAGCCGGGGTGTTGCTTAGTAAGCTAGGCCAATCCTAGGGTCTTACCTCTCTTGTTCGTCCAGTTTCCTCTATCAGTGAGTGTCATTGGGCCGGTCGGATGAAAATGGATCAGATGTTTATTGTCGATGACAACGGTGATGGGGTCTGCTGGTTTGCGATGATTATACTCATCTCTTTTCGCCACAATAAACGTATCTACAGGGCCCACAAAGCTCTCTAAATCTTGCTGAGATTTGAATGGTACCCATTGTAGCCAGCCTATAGGCCCAAGCCCGTCCGAGGTCCTTTTCCATCTAGCGACGTCTGAAGAGAGATTGAAATGAACCCGCAGCGTATCCCAAAGCACTTCAGCCCCGGATCGAATAAGGGCCAGTGTATTTTTCTTGTGAGAGCCCTGATTAACCATCACATGCCGTGCATTGATCCCGCGAGAAACCCATCCACCCAGTTGCGGGTGGCTTAGCGCCATGGCGCGAATGCTCTCCATCTCTTTTTCAGAGGGCTTGGCGCCGAAGCGGGTGATAATAGGAATTGTTGTCGAACTGAATGAACCCTTTTCTCGAATCACAAACCTTTTCCTTAACCTTTTCCTTCACACTGTCTTCCACACAATTTTATCTTTCCGCACTGTAATCAAAATAACCAGAAATGTCTAATGAAAGGGTGTTCGGTTTTTTTTTCATGTGAAATCGATTAGAGTGTAAATTATTGTAACTAAATTAATCGATATTGCTTTTTTATATACTTTTTGACGCAATTCTTTCGTTACAAATATTTTTATTTTTATATATAACGTAAAGTAACAATAAATCCCCATGAAATACCGCCCCTGTAAGTCACTGTTCGGGCATTTTCTCTAAAATCAAAAGGGTAGTGTCAATTATGCAAGTCAATGGTAACAATCCCGGTTTTCAAAACCAGCAAGCCGTCCAGGCTGCGCAACTCAACCAGAGTTCGCAAGCGCGTTTTGTGCAACAAACCGTGCAAAATGCAAACCAAGCATTTTTAAACGCCTCTCAGGCAAGATTTATAGCGCCATCACAAGCGATGCAAACAGAAAAAGCCGCTCAAGTTGCTTCTTATTTTCCTACGCCTGCTGCCTCACAAGCCAAGGCCAGTAAGGACGATGTAGTGTCCCAAAATAATGCCGCCAGTATGGCCTATTCTATCTGGGGACAAATGATTCGACACGGTGCTTTATCTCCTGTCCAACGAGCAAAAGAATTGGCCCGTCTTTACAAATATCTGCGTCAGTTGTTCCCAGAATTACAAACCTTTGATGAAGAGGAATTTATTTTCTGGGTGAACGAAAAACCCGGTTGGCTAAAGCAAATGATGCAACAAGTGGCCAGACATGCTTAAAAAAAGACCTGAAGTACTGATACTCCAGGTCTTTTTTGTATTTCGCACGCGCAAATAGATGACAATGCGACGAGTTTAGTTTAGTGGGGGTTGCTCCAGAATGTATCTCCCAAGGCTCCCGCCAAAGAGGAGCTGGCGCTGGGGATAGGTGTCTCTTTAATCACCGCATGAACATCCGGAGTAGTGATGACCACATTGTTGGGGGTGAACATAAAAACCCCGTCTCCAATGCGCTGCTGATTACCATCAATGGCATGGGTGGCACCCGAGAGGAAATCGACCACACGCTGGGACTGGTTGGTATCCAGCAAGTGGAGATTTAAAATAACAGACTTCTTAGCGCGCAGGTGTTCAATAATTTCTAGCGCTTCCTCAAAAGCCTTGGGCTCAATCACCACCACTTGCGTGGCCTGGGTGTTGGGCTGGTCAATTAATTTGAGATTGGGCCGACGCTTCTTGGCTTCTAAGGCGGAAGGCTCTAATTCATGTCTTTCTGGACGGGGATTAGACGCCGTTGCGCGGTAGAGCCGAGGCTCTTGCTCAAAGTCATCTTCAAAGCTGTAAACATCTTCTTCGAAGGGGTCACCAGAGACCCAATTTTTAATTTTGCTCATAAATCCTTGACTCATGCGCGTCCTACAACCTCCTAACTTCTATCCTAAGTCGATTTGAATGGTCTAACTCTCGTGGATCGTCATCTATTTGTATGATGATTTTTGACTCCCCTCATTTTAGCACCGGATTCCATCCTGGGGGGAAAGTCATGCGAGGTTAGCAAGGGAGCCTTGAGGAATTAGGGTGCTCAAATGCTCATGGGGTGAGTGTACTACCGGTCTTGGGCGGGGCTATCTTCTTTTAAGAATTGTATCTTTTGAAAGAACATAAACATAAAAAAAGACCTTTGGAACGGATGCAACGGGGAATGAGAGAAAGCGGGTGTACAGGCAAAAAAAGAGACCACTGAATCCGTTCAGAGGTAAAAGAGTTGGCGACCTCTGGAACGGATGCATCGGGGAATAAGAGAAAGCGGGTGTACAGGCAAAAAAAAGACCTCTGAATCCGTTCAGAGGTAAAAGAGTTGGCGACCTCTGGAACGGAAGCATCGGGGAATGAGAGAAAGCGGGTGTACAGGCAAAAAAAAGACCTCT
>CAZZIY010000193.1:0-4533 GCA_964654525.1 uncultured Vampirovibrionales bacterium
ACAGGCTATTCCCTTTGTTTCCACCCCGTTTAATACGGAAGAAGTTGATTTTTTAGTGCAAGCCGGCGTACCGTTTATTAAATTAAGTTCGACGGATTTAACCAACCTGCCCTATCTTCGCTATGTGGCCACTAAAAAAACACCCATGTTGTTATCCACCGGCATGGCAACACTGGATGAAGTGAAAGCCGCTGTTGATACTATTTATCAAGCAAATGGTGATGCCGATGTGGCGATTTTGCACTGTGTTTCTCTCTATCCACCAGAACCAGAAGAGTTGAATCTACGGGCCATTGAAACGCTCAAGCAGACCTTCCCAAATCTTGAGATTGGTTTTTCGGATCATTCAATTGGGACGTGGGCTTGTACTGCTGCGGTCGCCCTGGGTGCAACCATTCTAGAGAAACATTTCACGTTGGATAAAACCATGGCCGGTCCCGATCAAAAAGTGTCTGCTGATCCAAGCGAGCTTAAAGCAATTATTGAAGCAGCAGATGCGGTATACCGCGGACTGGGAGCGGGAGAAAAACGTCCCTCTGAACGGGAAAAATCGATGATTCCGGTGTTTTGCCGAAGTCTGGTTCTGCGTCAGGCGATCAAAGCCGGAGAGATGATTCGCCCTGAAAATCTGGATTATAAACGTCCTGCCACGGGGCTGCCTCCGTCCGCTTGGGAGTCAATTGTGGGGCAGGCGGCTCGTGTCGATATCCCTGCTGATACTCCCCTGACTGAGGATATGATCAAGATGCCAGCGATGGCATCGAGATAATAGCATCCCTTAGCAAATAAGAGGTGGTCTGACTGAATGAACGAAACACGCAACGTGGCTATTTTTACCGGTAACCGGGCGGAATACGGTTTGCTTTTCCCTATTATTAAAGCCGTACTGGCAGAGCCAAGTTTGGCGTTGCAACTCCTGGTTGGTGGTGATCACCCTGTGGTGGGAACCATTGAGGAAATTAAGACAGACGGTATTCCTATTGCCTCTGTCTTTGATTATCGACAACGTTGGACAGGAAGACCCTTAGATGCCTTAAGCCCTGCAGAAAAAATGACCCGGGTTTGTGCTGATACACTCACGGCCTTTCAAGACTTTATCGATACGACTGGACGTCCAGAAATCATGATCGTTTTTGGTGATCGCTATGAAACTCTAGCTGTCAGTTTAGCTGCCTTTCTTCACCAAATTCCCATCGTTCATATCGGGGGCGGTGACGTGACAGCAGGTGGTTGCGTCGATGATCATTTCCGCTTTGCCATTGCGGATATGGCTTCTTGGCACTTGGTGGTGGCAGCAGAAAATCGAGACAGATTAATTTCCCGAGGTGTGTCTTCCGATCGGGTGATCGCCACTGGATCGGCTGTTTTGGACAATATTCTTTCTGTCGAACGAGTGGATAAACAGACGTTGTGTAATTCTGTTGGGTTTGATCCCGAAAAGCCTATTATCTTGTTTACTCAACACCCCATTCCTGCCGAAGGTGATCAGACCATTGTGTACTTTAAGCAAAGCATTCAGGCACTGGCCGAAACGGGCTATCAGGTGATTGCAACAGAACCCAACCGAGACGGGTTTGGTGAAAGCTTGGAGCAAGCGATTGAATGGGCGAAACGGTCGTTTCCCCAGATTAGATGGTCTGCCTCCTTGGGTCGGCGGCACTATATCTCCTGGTTGGCCGCCTGTGATGTGGTTGTGGGTAATTCCAGCAGTGGGTTGGTTGAGACACCCTTTTTCTACAAACCCTCCGTATCGATCGGCTGCCGGCAATCTGGCCGGATTCGCGCAGCCAATGTGATTAGCTGCGATTATGGGGTAAAACCGATTCAGGCTGCGGTGCAAAAGGCGTTGTTTGATTCTGAGTGGAAAGACAGCTTGAAAAATATGGTCAATCCCTTTGGAGATAAGCCTTGTGCGCCTCAGGTGGTTGAACTACTTTGCCGTGATGCATCGACTTTACTGGAGCATAAGCCCATGTACGCTACTGAGCAAGCAACAGCGATGCTTTTAACCACGCTTACCCTGTCGAAAAAAAGATTTGCTGAAGCCAGTTTACGGTAATCTAGGGAGAAATAGAGTCTATGACATCACCGTTTTCAGCATCCGTTTTAGAACAGCGCCGCGCCAGTTGGGACGAATTATTTGAAAGCCGGGAATGGGGTAAATACCCACCAGAAGAGCTAATTCGTTTTATTGCGCGCTCATTTCCCAACGCGACTGAGAGAAAAGATAAATTGATTCTCGACTTGGGATGCGGTACGGGTGCCTGTGCTTGGTATTTAGGACGTGAAGGCTTTACAGCTCATGCGGTTGATGGTTCAGAGCGGGCCATAGAGATTGCCCGTGCCCGTCTCAAGCACGAAGGGTATCAAGACCGGGTGACTTGCCATGTGGGCGGAATGGAAAATCTGCCTTTTGAGCCCAATACATTTGATGCAGTGATTGACATTTGTGCCACTCAAGCCAATCCCTGGGTGGATTGCTTGCGAATTATCGAAGGGGTTTACCGGGTTCTAAAGCCCGGGGGACGGTATTTTGGCTCCTTTTTTGCACCGGGCACCAGTATGCCAGGTGCCCCGTTTATCAGCGAATGTGGCTTGTACGGGAAGCATGACCGAGGCCCTCTGGCAGATGCACAGACACGCCTCTTTAGTTTTCAAGAGATGCAAGACCTCTTTGCGGCTTTTACGGATTTCTCCATTGACCGTCATTTGAGGACGTTGAATAACCAACAGTATCAAGTCGAACTGTGGAATGTTTCTGTTAGAAAACCAGAATAATTTAGAAAACCAGAGTAGCCCTGTTTTGAGTCTGCCTTTTTGCTGAATGAAAGCACGCCCCCTTGTCTCAGCCTTCACTTTCTTTAGTCCAGCACCAATGGCTGACCTCACCAGAGGCTCTTTTTGCTGCTTGGAAAGAATTTGAAGCAAGTGCAAAAGCCGTCAATGAAATAGATAACATTGATGCCTTCTCTCATCCAGACTATCTGGCTTTAGAACGCTTAATGTCTGCTGGGGAGGCGGGGTTCGTTCAAGGGGTGATGACCGCTCGAAGTCCCTCTGGTGGGTCTTTGTGGTTTCCTATTTGTCTACGCCCTTTACCCGATTATTTAGAGATGCCAGGTTGCTTTGATGCCAGTTCTCCCTATGGTTACGGGGGGCCTCTATGGGTGGGCGGTTGGACAGAGCAAGAGAGAGCCGCATTTTTTGGTATTTGGAGCGAGTGGTGTGCCGAACAAAAGATTGTGGCGGAATTTATCCGTTGCCATCCCTTGCTGGAGAATCATCGTTTCTTGCCGGATTCTTATTCCTGCTTTAGTCCTAAAACAGTCGTTTGGATTGATTTAACCCAGAGTGCTGAAGCGATATGGGCAGGGCTACATCCCCAAAAGCGGCGTGATATCAATAAAAAAGAGGCTTATGGATTGGTATTTCACACAGAATGGAGTCATATTGGAGCCTTTTCACAGATTTATCAAGAGACCATGGTTCAAAACCAGGCCCAAGCCTATTATTTTTTTAGTCCAGCGTTTTATACCACGTTGGAAAAAATCGAAACTCCCCCAGAGACGCTTTGGTTGCATTCCGTAGCAGCTGAAGAGAGCGTGCTGAGCAGTGCCATGTTTTTGACTGCGGGCACAACGGTCCATTATTTTTTATCGGGTACCAATGCTCGGGGACGGCCTAAAAATGCCAGTACCTTGTTGTTATGGGAAACCATCTGCCGTGCAAAAGCAGCCGGCTTTAGCCGAATGATTCTAGGCGGTGGGGTGCAAGCGGAAGATGCCTTATTTCAGTTCAAGCGCCGTTTTTCTCCGCAAACCATGCCGTATTGGATTGCAACCCGGGTTCATGACCCAAAGCAATATGAAAAGATTAGAGCCCGAGTAGCCCAGGTAGCGCCAGATCAAAAAATGCCAGAGACCCTCTTCTTTTACCGAGACATTTCCAGATAAATGAGGTGACTTCGTGCTGCTCAAAATCGGTAAGTGAGGGTGAACTTGGCAGGCAAACACCACGGTTCCAGAGAGACTCTGCCACAGGGAATTCTTTTCCAACGCAGTAAGGCTGATAAGGCTTCATTAGATGGAAGGGCTTAAAGAAGGGACGCATCTCAATGCCGGATTGCAGCCCTTTCTCAATCAACATGGTTCTAAATGAGGCATCCTCGAGGAGCATGACAGACAGCCAGTAGGACGGGACAGCTCTTGGCATGGTGCGTTGGCTGAAACATGGCTTAATCCCAGGCATTAAAGAGAAACGATCGGCGTAGGTTTCTGCAATGGCACGCTTTTTGCTGAGAAATTCTTCTAGTCGGCCAAGTTGAGCAAGTCCAAGGGCTGCTTGCATCCCTGTCATGCGCATATTGTAGCCAATGTCATCGTGAGAAAACTCTAAGCCCGCTTCTCTAGCTTGTGTGGAGAGATGCCGTACTTTTTCGGCCAGCATGGGGCTGTTGGTCACCAACATGCCCCCCCCACCACAGGTGAGGGTTTTGTTGCCGTTAAAACTAAAGCAGCCAAAGGTTCCAATGGT
>CAZZIY010000194.1:0-4496 GCA_964654525.1 uncultured Vampirovibrionales bacterium
CCAGTCGTCAATAACCGGTCAATAATCGGCATAGGAATCGGTTGATATTATAATAAAAACAAACAATTGTATAAAATTGCCCGCTCAAAAATTCAGTTTATTCTTCTAATTTATTCTTCGAGCGCGTTAAACACTTCCAGCGCCATTTTAGCCGCACTTTGCTGGGCTTCTTTTTTTGATTTTCCCTGTCCATGTCCGACCGGTTCTTGGTTGACCAACACTTCAATGTAAAACGTTTTATTGTGCGGCGGGCCCTCTTCCAAAACCGTTCTGTAGGCGGGAATCCCGTGCCCTTCTGCCTGGGTCAGTTCCTGTAGAACCGCCTTATAGTTATCCTTGGTCTTACTCAAATCGACCAGTGTGACTTGCTCTTCCAGTAATGAGACAAGCAGGTGGCGAATCTCGACCAATCTGCCGTCAAGAAAGAGCGCACCCAGAAAGGCTTCAAAGCCGCAGGCAAGATTGGAAACCTTATTGGCCCCGTTGTTACGGGCCTCACTCTTGCCAAACACCATAAATTCCCCAAGTTCCATCAGTCTGGCAAAATCAGCCAGCGTGGCATCGCTGACAATCACCGCACGTATCTTGGTCAGCTCGCCTTCGCGGTAATCTGGAAAGCGCTCAAAGAGGTATTCACTCACAATGAGTTTCAGGACAGCATCCCCTAGAAACTCCAAACGTTCGTAGTTTTCCAGAGAGTTAAGCTTGTTCTCGTAGGTGAAAGAGCTGTGTGTCAGCGCACGGTCAAACAAGTCATAGACACTGGGCGACTCAATGGGGGAGAGGTCCAGTGATTCCATCAGCGTGTCGAGTTGCAAGCGACGGCGATCGTCCATCGTGAGATAAGGCCTTCTGAATGAACTAGCAAATAGGATGAATTAACGATTAAAAAGGCCGTTCAGGGAGTGGAGAAAGGGTTGAATGTCTTGCGCCATGCCCTGAGCGAGAATTACCCAATAGATATAATAATATGATACGACCCCCGAAAAAATAAAGCTATCCATTCGGTCCAACAAGCCCCCGTGGCCCAGGAGTAACTTACCAGAGTCCTTCACACCGGCGTCTCGCTTGAGAAGAGATTCAAACAAATCACCCAGTTGTGCTGCAATAATAATAAGCAGAGAGAGTACCACCGCATGGGGCAGCGCCAGTCCTTGAAACTGCGTGAAAAGTATACCCATAAAACAGCCAAAGAGTAGGCCCCCAAAGGCACCTTCACGCGTTTTTTTGGGGCTCACTTCTGGGTAAAGCAGTGTTTTCCCAAAAAGTTTACCGGCATAATAGCTTCCGACATCAGAGGACGTGATTACCAGGAAGGTGAGCATCATATAACCAAACCCGGCATCTTTGATGGGGTTAAACGAGATATCCCCAGGGGCTGTCCCCAGATTGCGCAGCAGAATAAAGTGCATCGGGAGAAAACCGACGTAGAAGATGGCCAGAAAGGTGGCACCAATATCGTGGATACTGGCCCTGGGGTGACGAAACAAAAGCCGGATAAAACCCGCTAAAATCCCCAAGGTGAGGATGGGGAGAAAAAAGTGAGTTCTCCCGAAACTGGCAGCCAGCAGCATAAGAATGCCTGTAGTGAGGACAATCACCTGAGAGGGTTGAATATTTTTGGCCCGAAAAATGCCGTTCAGTTCCTGAAAGGACATCAGAAAGATTAGCCCAACAAACAGTGAGAAGACCCATCCCCCTAGCCATGTGACAGAAAACAGAACAAAAAAAGCCAGCAGGCCGACACGAATGCGGTTGCTACTGCTCATTAATTGCTGAAGGTCCATGAAAAAATCTCGGGGCTATATAGCCATCAGCTCTTTTTCTTTTTCGCTCACCAGGCGCTCCATATCTTGTGTAAAGCGATCGGTGAGTTTTTGAATTTGCTCTTGTCGGCGTTTTACGTCGTCTTCAGAGAGGTTTTCGGACTTTTTCAGCTTCTCAATCTCATCTGTAGAATCACGACGGATGTTTCGGATGGCTACTTTGCCGTCTTCGCCTATTTTTTTAACGGATTTAACCATTTCTTTACGGCGTTCCTCAGAAAGAGGCGGGATGCTGATCCGAATCACAGTACCGTCATTGTTCGGGGGGAGGTTTAAGTCCGATTTGGCAATGGCTTTCTCAATTTCTGCTAACTGAGACTTGTCATAAGGCTGGATAACCAGAGAACTCCCGTCTTTCACCGAAATATTGGCGACCTGCTTTAATGGGGTGGGGGTTCCGTAATAGTCTAAGCTAATCCGGTCAAGTAACATCGGATTGGCTCGGCCGGTGCGAATTGCACTCATCTCGTGTTGAGTTGCTGCAATGGCTTTGTGCATTTTTTCTTCGGTAGATTTTTGAATCTGGTCGGCCGTCGTGGTCATAATGGTCCCTCTGATTCTGAACTCTGATTTAGGAAGTGACTTCGCTCGATTGTAAACAAAGACATAGCCGGGTTCAAGTCATCTGGATTTTTCATTGAAAATGGGTGCATACTGACTTAATATCATCTCCTGTTTTAGACTTTTTGTGGGGTGAATCGGTATATGCAACAATCCTTATTTGGCTGTGCAATTGAAACACAACCTGTAACCACAGATTTCAGTACCCAAAATATTCTCAATAAATCTATATTTGAAGCTTGTTACACTGTAATTGACCTGGAAACTACCGGGCTAAACCCCAAAAAAAATGCTATTACTGAAATTACTGCGATTCAGTTCGTTCAAAATCAGGACACTGGTAAATACACAACGCTAGTAAAGCCAACAGAACCCATCCCACCTGAAGTAGAACAATTAACTGGGATCGGAAATGAGCTTGTACAAGGCGCGCCTGCCCCTGTGATTGCACTTAGTGAACTGTGTGCATTTATGGGGCCAAACCCCGTCTTGGTAGGACATAATGTCCAATTTGATGTCTCCTTTCTTAGAGAAAAGCTGGATCAGACAGGTCTGGGGACTTATCTATCTCGTGTAAATCCAGAAACGGCGCTCTGTACCAAGAAACTGGCCCAAAAATTGATGCCGGGTCTTCCCAGTTATGAAGGTGTGGTGGTTGCCACCCAATGTGGAGTATACAATCCCAATCCTCACAGAGCAGAAAGTGATGTCCGGATGAGTGCCGGAATTCTCTTTGCCCTGCTGAAAAGGCTAGATCCTTCTGTTCAGACAGTTGCTGATTTAATCGCCTTCCAGAACGGATAGTAAAAAATTACAAGCCAAGCTCTATGGATACAGGGCAGTGATCTGAACCCTGTACATCAGCATGAATATCTGCCCCAGTTAGCCTAGAGAGTATATTGGGGGAGATAAAGAAGTAATCAATCCTCCAACCCACATTGCGTTCGCGGGCTCGAGAGCGCATGTTCCACCAACTATAGTGATTTGGGCCTTTCTCAAATACACGAAATGTGTCAATATAGCCCGCAGACACCAACGTGTCCATCCAAGCCCTTTCAATTGGGAGAAAGCCCGACACTTTTTCATTTTCTTTGGGACGGGCCAGATCAATCGGGTGATGGGCCGTATTAAAATCACCGCAGACGATGAGGCCTTTACCGTCTTTTAATCTCTCGTTAAAGTGGGTCAGAAAGGCGTCATAAAAGGCCATTTTGTATTGCAGTCGCTCATCACTTCGCTGCCCGTTGGGATAGTATATGTTGTAGAACCAGAAATCTTTGAATTCCAAGGCCAGCACTCGGCCTTCTGAATCGAATTCTGGACGCCCAAGCCCTTCTTGAACCTGCAATGGTTTTATTTTTGTATAGACACAAACCCCGCTATAGCCTCGTTTTTCAGCATGTGCCCAGTAGCTATGATAGCCAGAAAGCTCAGTCAGCTCTGGGGTCAGCTGATCGCCACTGATCTTGGTTTCTTGCAGGCCCAAAATATCTGGCTGTGCTTGATAGATCCATTCAAAAAATCCTTTTTTGGCAACGGCCCGTAAGCCGTTGACATTCCAAGAAATTAGTTTTACCACGGCATGTGCCCCTTAGCGTTCAGAGCGTTATTACTCTTATCAATATTGACGGTCTGGTTTCTATTCTAGGGAATAATCAGACAAGAACAACCGTGTCCTCAGATTCATCATGAAAGATAGTTGGAATAGGCAGACGAAGGCAGAAGCAACATCCTTGTTGCGCGTTTTGTCCAATGCTTAACGTGAGCGATCCACCGTGGAGTTCTGCAATTTGTCGGGCAATCGGCAGGCCCAGCCCTATGCCTTGCCTGTTTACTGTTTGAGAGTGAACTTGTTCAAACGGGAGAAAAACCCGCTCGCGATCACATTGAGGAATCCCAGGACCGTTGTCTTCGACCTCAAATACGACCGCGGTCTCATCTCGAGAGACGCGTACATGAATGTGAGCCCCTTGGGGAGAGTATTTATGCGCATTGGATAACAAGTTAATCAAAATTTGTGCGACTCGGGTTTTATCCACCCAAATGGATTTTGGGGCCTGGGGCGATATTTCCCAGCAGACGGTTTGAGATTTAATCGAGAATAAACTA
>CAZZIY010000195.1:0-4474 GCA_964654525.1 uncultured Vampirovibrionales bacterium
AGAAGAGTCTTTGGCTCTCCCTACGGCCTGTGCTCTGGAGATGATTCACACACAGAGCCTTATTCATGACGATTTACCCTGTATGGATAATGATGATTTACGTCGGGGAAAGCCCACCCTGCACAAGGCCTATAACGAGTCCACCGCCGTGTTGGTTGGAGATGCTCTAATTGCCTATGCGTTTGGGATTATTGCTCGAGAAACGCCTGTCAAAGCTCCTGTCACCCAAGAGATTATTCTGGATGTGATTCAAAACTTTGCCAGTGTTAGTAGTACGCAAGGGTTGGTTAACGGTCAATTTGTTGATATCTATTATGAAAACAAACCTTTTGATCTCCCCGTCGTTAACTATATTCATCGTTACAAGACAGGTGCATTATTTCAATTCGCTGCCTTTGCTGGAGCCCGGCTTGCTGGGGCGAACTCTCAAACTGTAGAAAGCTTTCGCACGTTTGGCATTGATCTGGGACTTGCCTTTCAGATTGTCGATGATTTATTAGATATAGAATCCACCGCAGATACTTTGGGCAAAACAGCAGGAAAAGACCGTGCCCAGAATAAAGCAACATATCCAGAGCTTCTCGGCCTGGCTGCTTCTAGAGACCAAGCAAATCGTTTGTTTGATTCTTGCTATCAACTGCTTATCAACATCCATTCAGGGTCCTTACCGGGGGGTGTTGACAGACTAAAAGCGATGATTGAGTATCTCCGGATCAGAATTCACTGATACAGAAGGTTTTTTAACATGAACAACAGCCACTGGCTGACAATGGACCCCACTCTCCCTGGTAAAGAGGTCTTAATTTCTGCTCTGTTGGCCTTAATTTCTGCACAATTGGTGAAGGCGTTTATTGACACAGTCACCCATCAACGGCTGAACTTTCGGATTATGGTCCAAACTGGTGGAATGCCCAGCAGCCACAGCGCCTTTATGGCATCTATGGCAACCAGTTGTGGGCTGGTAGAAGGGTTTGGCTCAACACAATTTGCCATTGCACTCAGTTTAGCTTTGATTGTGATGTATGATGCCGCTGGGGTTCGTCGGGCCGCAGGGAAAATGGCGGGCATTCTCAACAAAATTACTGAAGACTTTTACATGCATTATCCAGCCCTGCTTCCAGAGCGTTTAAGAGAACTCCTTGGGCATACGCCGATTGAAGTGGTGGTAGGCGCCTTATTTGGCACAGCAATGGCTTGCTTTGTCCATTCGCGTCTGCTCTAGCGCCTTGTATTTTACGATTATTTGTGAGAGTCTTTAGGCTGGGTCAGCTCACGGGGGTGAGCGCTGGAGTGAGTCTGCTGCGTCTAAGTTCTTAAGTTTAGGGAAGCATCGTGAGGGACATATTCACCAGTTCATTATCTATTGCACGCTCAGGCCTGCTGAGCCCCCAGGTGCTGCCTCAAAAACAAGCCCGTACCGTAATAAGTGAGACGCCACCCCAAAGAACAAAGCCTTTATTGTATCCAAAGCCCTACTTTGGCAGCAGAACTACTCCAATAGGTCGTCCTATCACAATTAGGGGCTCAGAAACAGTCGATGACTTTATGGAGGCGGTGTTTGTCAATGACCTCGGGCAAAAAATCACTGGCAAAGAGATACTGAAACAGCTGATTCTCCACCAGGATACACACGCTGAAGCTTTGGGGACGGAAAATTATCAACAAGGCACCAATCAACTGGGACAATATGAGAGTAAGTTTTTTGAACTCTTAGACCGGCAACTGGGTTTTCGCTCACTCAATACACTAGAGCCTGTTGTGACCAGGCTTTTTCAGGCCAGTGTAATTAAAGATCTCAACCCCTTCAGCAGTAAACTCCATACCATTGTGCTACGCCCCGGTGTTCCTAAAGATCAGCAACCTAAAATCATCCTGAACGGCTTGGCTGTGATGAACTACAAGGAAGAATTTTTTACAGCCGAGGTGAAAAACAAGCTCGATGAAATGCAGCTGAGCAATGACCGCAGTAGTGCCCATGAGAATGACAAAAAGCAGGATTTTCGGAACACGGTTTTTTCATTGCCTTGGGGGGTTACCACCCAGGATACCAATGACGTGGAAAAGGCCCGGGTTATTTTTGACCAGCGCTTCTACGGCATCGAACGCCTCAAAGCGCGCATACTAGAAAAGATTGCGGTACGCCAATTGCAAGGCAATACAAAGGGAGCCATTTTTCTCCTGGTTGGCCCAGGAGGCACCGGCAAAACTGCGGTTGCCAGAAGTATTGCCGAAGCCTTGGGGCGTCGTTATTCCTTTGTCTCACTCGCCGGTAAAACAGATGCTCACTTTATCAATGGTCATCAATATACCTACGTTGGCGCCAAACCGGGAGCTATCATCGACGCGCTAAAAACTGCAGGCACCATGAATCCAGTCATCCAGCTAGATGAAGTAGACAAAACAGGGACAGGCCGCAATCATTCTTCTGGAGACCCCAAGGATGCCCTGCTTGCTGTTCTGGATCCTGATCATAACCACCGCTACAAAGACACCTATCTTGATTTTCCCGTTGATCTCTCCAACACCATCTTTGTGCTTACAGCCAACTCGTTGGAAGGCTTCCCAGAACATTTCTTGTCTCGTGTTGAAGTGATTGAGTTTCCCGCTTATCTGGAAGAAGAAAAGCAGGTGATTGCCAAAAAATATGCCGTCCCAGAACTAACAAAAGAGGTGGCACTCACTCCCAACAAAGTCGTCATCACAGATGAAGCAATCCACAGTATTATTCGCAACTATACCCGCGAAGGCGGGGTTCGGGGGCTTCGCAATGCCATTAAAAAACTCCTAGAACGCAGTGCTGTCGAGATTTTAAAACAGCCTGTTGCCAGACGCACCAGTATTCTGCCTGCTGATCAAATTGTGATCACTCCTGCCGTTCTCAACGAATGGCTAGACACCCCAGTATCCTCTCCTCACCCTAATAAAAAACCACGTGCTGGGGAAGTAAACGGCTTGTTTTACTCCACCATTGGGGGCGGTACCATGCCCATTGAAGTGAGCGTGATGAACGGAACGGGAAAACTTTCTCTTACTGGGAGTCTTCGAGACGTGATGAAGGAAGAGGCCCAAGTCGTGGTTAGCTATTTACGCTCCCACGGTGCTGAATTTGGCATCACTCAGGAAGTTCTCGATAAACTAAATCAAGGCAAAACAGATATTCATATTCATTACCCAGATACCGCCACCCCAAAAGACGGTCCCAGCGCTGGGACAAGTACGTTTCTGGCTTTGTACAGTGCACTTTCCGGAAAAATTATACCCTCTACCGTTGCGCTCACTGGAGAAATGCGGCTTCACGGAACGGTCCATGCGATTGGGGGGCTTCGTGAAAAAATCAGCGGGGGGATTTATCAGGGGATTACGGACTTTATCGTACCCAGTGTAAATAAGCCTCAGGTGGACAAAGAGCTTCGATTCTCTCCACTCTTTAAAAAGCTGGTAGACGGGGTTCGCGTGCACTATGTCGATTCTGCCGAAGATATCTTGAAGTTGATCCAAACGCTTTCAGGTCAATCCAAGAAAGCGTCTTAAATCTCGTTCCCGCTAAGGCTTGCGTACTGCCTTAGGGCACTGTAAACTGCTGGTTATGATGTTTGAAAATCCTCTAGAATCCTTTGCCAATGAACGCTTGTGGGCGGTGGTTGGTGTGTCTGCTGATCGTAGCAAGTTTGGCAACAAGATTTACCGGGATCTCAAAGCAGCTGGCTATATCGTCCAAGCCGTAAACCCCAAATTGCGCGAAGTAGAAGGCGATCCGTGCTACCCTTCTTTGGCGGCCTTGCTGCAGAAACCGACAGTTGTCAACTTAGTCATCCCTCCTTCGGCCACATTGGCTGTGATTCAAGACTGCATCGATTTGGGTATTCGCTACGTCTGGTTTCAGCCGGGGTCTGAAGATGATACTGCGATTAGGCTGGCAGAAGACAACGGGATGACTGTGGTCGCCAATGCTTGTATTATGATTGAAAAACATGCCTGGGCTTGACATGAACGAGGGGATAGCCGGCGAAAAAATTGCGCTTTTGGACTGCGGTGCCCAGTACACCAAGGTGATTGACCGCCGTATCCGAGAACTGAATGTTGAAACCGCTATTTTACCCATTGATTGCCCGTTAGACACACTTAAAGATGGCTATGTGGGTATTATTCTTTCTGGTGGTCCTCACAGCGTTTACGATACAGGTGCCCCCCTGTGTGATGTTGGTCTTTTCTCCCTGGGTATTCCGGTTCTTGGCATTTGCTACGGGATGCAGTTACTCACACAGCAACTGGGTGGTACTGTTTTGGGCAGTGACACCAAAGAGTACGGCGAAACCCTTATACAGATTCACAATAACAACCCACTTTTTGAAGGCATGGATCTCAATCAACGTGTTTTAATGAGTCATGGAGACAGCGTTTCCAAATTAGCCCCTGGTTTTGAGGTGATTGCCACGTCTGGTCAAGACGGTCAGGGCGATCACGGTAAGGTGAT
>CAZZIY010000196.1:0-1153 GCA_964654525.1 uncultured Vampirovibrionales bacterium
AATCTGCATCATCTGGGATTAATCCAGGAACAATTTCTGGAATTTTATGAGAAGGAAGTGCCAAAAGAACGTGGGACGTGTTTAATTTATGCAATTTCCCTTGGGCATCCCTGTAACTCACCAAGACTGGATTTGGCGTATTTTCAATCTGGATTTTACGGGCGCGAGGTCCCATCGAAAAAGGCAGTTGCTGACTGGGTTTTAGCGAGGAATCCTCGACCGCTTCCACTTGGGCATCCCGAATAATCTGCACGGCGGGCAGACCTTTTTTCTCATTCTGGCGAATGCGATCGGTCATTTTGCGGATAAGATAAAAATTACCGCCTGGTAATACGCAGCGTTCACCCATATCTGCGCCTTGATCAATAATCCCCGCCAGACCGGACAGGCGGTGCATATCATTGGCCACGTCAGAGCGCAGATTCAAGGTAAAAAACTCTCGCACTCGCTGCGACCAGCCGTCAAACACCTCTGCCATCGAGAGTTTGTCCCAAGCAAACATTGGAGAAGGTGCTTGCTGAAGAGGGAAGTGAGTTTTCCCGTCACGGGTCCGTAAAATATTTCGCAGAAATTGAATAAACTGTTGCGTTTCATTCACAAAAGGCAACACCCAAGGGGCCCGCTTGGCTTGTTCTTCGGGGACTTGGGCGGGATCGATACTCACCCATTCACCGTCAAAATAAGCCACATCCGTGTGGATTGTGTATTTGGGATCGCTGACATCAATGCCTAACTCAGAAAATAAATCCCGCTGTTCTTGATTGGCCACCGCCAGCACACTGGCCCCAATAGGATAAGGTTGCTTTTTAGGGACATTGCCTTCTGTGTAAGTGCGGTA
Source organism: uncultured Vampirovibrionales bacterium (assembly GCA_964654525.1). GTDB lineage: Bacteria > Cyanobacteriota > Vampirovibrionia > Vampirovibrionales > Vampirovibrionaceae > JAIEMW01. The sequence goes on from CAZZIY010000196.1 coordinate 839, forward strand.
GCCTGTTTTGGCATTACCACCAATCCGCGGAGCAGTCTCTAATACAACACTAGCACGGCCTTTTTTCTGGAGTTGATACGCGGCCGTAATACCGGCAAGCCCACCGCCGACAATAATCACCGGTGCTTCTGGCGTTTTTACTGGGTCGATTTTTCTTTGGGAAACAGATGCTGTATTTGTTTGCGCCTTCGTTCTACCCGAAAATAAAAGCGCTAAATGATGATGAGCAACAGTTTTATGGGCTTGAATAAACATCCGATAATTACTCCAGACAGAAATGAATCAGACCGTTTTGACGGTATCAGGATTGACAAA
>CAZZIY010000196.1:1253-4419 GCA_964654525.1 uncultured Vampirovibrionales bacterium
AATTACTCCAGACAGAAATGAATCAGACCGTTTTGACGGTATCAGGATTGACAAACCAGTCAAACAAGGGCGTGTCGGCATCATTGTGGATATAAACCGTACGGTCTACCTGATAGCTTTCGAGTTTGTCTTTGCCGTATCCAGACCCTTTGACACCGCCCCAGGGAATTTCGGCATATGCCGGTTGCGAAGCATTCACCCAGGTCACACCCGCCTCAACAGCCTGACTCAATCGGCGCTGACGGTCCCCGTCTTTCGTCCAAATGGAGGCGGCCAAGCCGTACTGACTGTTGTTTGCCAAACGCACAGCGTCTTCTTCACTCTTAAATCGAGAGACGATCACCACGGGGCCAAACACTTCTTGTTGCGCAATTTCTGAGCGGGGATCAACATTGGTGAGGATGGTGGGAGGATAGTAATTCCCTTTGGCGAGTTTCCCTTCGGTGGGGATATACCCCCCGGTCACCAGAGTCGCGCCATCTTTTACAGCGCGTTCCACAAATCCATGGACCCTTTTTTGTTGTTCTTTACTGACCAAAGGCCCCATTTTCACGTCCGTTTCGTCATAGGCACCTAGCTTAATATTCTCTGCATAGGCTTTGAGACGGCTGACAAATTGGTCATACACAGCATCTTCAACATAAATACGGCTATTGGCAGAGCAAACTTCACCTTTGTTGATGAAAATTCCAAACGCGTTGCCTTTCACCGCAGCTTCTAAATTGGCATCAGCAAACACCAGACTGGGAGATTTTCCGCCCAGCTCTAAAATGACGTCTTTCGGACCGCTGGGATTACTAGCAGCCATCTGGGCCACGATTTTGCCCACTTGAGTACTGCCAGTAAAGGAATATTTATCAATACCTGGGTTACTGAGTAAGGCAAGTCCAGTCTCTTTTCCGCCGGTAATGACGTTGATCGTTCCTTTCGGCAGAATATTGGCTTCTGTAATGAGTTCAGCCAGTCGAATAAGGGATAAGGGGGTTTGCTCAGCTGGCTTTATCACAGAAGTACACCCTGCAGCCAGTGCCGGTGCTAGCTTCCACGCGGCCATCATTAAGGGATAGTTCCACGGAATGATTTGCCCCACCACACCCACCGGGGTTTTACGAATCGTGGTTTCAGAACCATCGGGCATTTTCACCCGCTGATCACGCTGTTGGAGCAATTGCTCAGCAAAGACCTCAAAATGACGGGCCGAATCGTCGACGTCCATCTCTGCTTCAGCCAGTGGTTTACCGTTGTTCATTGCATCCAGTCTGGCCAGTTCTGACTTATTATTACGGATGATGCCAGCGATTTGCTTGAGTTTGGCAGCTCGTTCATGTGGATTTGTTTGTGACCATACCCGAAAGGCATCGCGTGCGTATCTCACAGCAACATTCACAATTTCAGACGGGCAGGCGTTGATTCTGCCAATAACAGCATTTGTATCAGGACGAAAAACACGGAAAGTTTTTGCCGTACGAGTATAATAATGACTCCCGTTAATCACACTGGGACTCGTGTCCAGTTGTTTGCTTTTGCCTGCAAAGTGAGTAGGTTCTGGGGTGTGTATTGACACAGGAAATTTAACAGGGGATGCAGAAAAAGATACAGGATGAATCACAGTCGAAAACCTCTATATCGTTAGGATTATTAAAAATAATGGGGGGCACATCACACACACACACATTGTAATTGCATACTCGATAATCGTAGTAAATGTATCACAATCCTCCCCTGGCATGACAAGCAGAGAATTTTTTATTTATCACAACTGTAACATTTGTTGATTCTGCGGTTTGTGCATATTATGATTTCCAGCGAAATAATTGCTAATACGTGTGTGCCGCAATCCAATTGAAGGGGACCATCAATGAATCCAGTGCTCGACAGAATAGAGATAAATTATTCTTTGCTGCCTGAAATCAATACCCCCATTCCTGGTCCAAAAACACAGGCCTTGATTGCCAAAGACACACAATACGTAACCCCCTCGTACCCACGGCCGTACCCTCTCTCTGTTGCTGATGCCAAAGGCTGTATGGTGACTGATTTAGACGGCAATCAGTTTTTAGATCTCAACGCCGGAATTGCTGTGGTGTCGACCGGACACGCTCACCCAGAAGTAGTCGAGGTGATTCAAGAACAAGCCCGTCGCTTTATCCATATGGCTGGGATGGAGTTTTACTACCACCCTATGGCCGATCTGGCCGAAAAACTAGCGCTCTCTGTCCCTGGCAGAAGTCCCAAAAAAGTATTCTTCTGCAATTCCGGTACAGAGGCTGTGGAAGGGGCGATGAAACTGGCCCGCCACAAAACGGGACGCCAAAAATTTATCTCTTTTTTCCGAGGGTTTCATGGTCGTACCTACGGATCGATGTCACTCACCGCCAGTAAATCCTCGCAGCAGGCGACTTTCTCACCATTGGTCCCTGGGGTCTATCACGCGCACTATCCCTATACCTACCGGTGTCCGTTTAACACCCAAACCCCAGAAGCTTGCGCGCAAGCTTCATTAGACTATATCGAAGAGTATTTATTCAAAATGGTGGTGCCCCCCAACGAAGTGGCCGCCATTATTTTAGAGCCCATCCTGGGAGAAGGCGGCTATGTTGTCCCCCCCAAAGGCTTTCTCAATCAGCTCAGTGCTCTGGCTCACAAGCACGGGATTTTGATTATTTGCGATGAAGTACAATCCGGCGTGGGCCGAACCGGTAGACTATGGGCGTGTGAGTGGGAAGAAGGCTTTGAGCCTGATATTCTCCTCAGTGCCAAAGGGTTGGCCTCAGGGCTGCCTTTAGGGGCCATTATTGCCAAAAGTGAGATTATGACCTGGGGCCCTGGGGCTCACGCCTCTACTTTTGGCGGAAATCCGGTTAATTGCGCAGCAGCGCTTAAAACTCTAGAGCTTATTGAAAACGGCCTGATGCAAAACGCCGAAATTCAAGGCAATTACCTGATGGACGGGTTACGCGAGCTTCAGCAGAAAACCCCTTACCTTGGTGAAATCCGCGGACGCGGTTTGATGATTGGGGTTGAAATCGTACAAAACCAGGCCAGTAAAGAAAAAGCCCCGCAAATTCGTGATTATCTTGTTCAGGCCGCTTTTGAACGAGGCCTACTCATACTGGGTTGTGGAGAAAGCAGCATTCGCTTCAGCCCGCCGTTGGTATTGCAACAA